>DAHXGO010000016.1:0-11292 GCA_027332905.1 Microcaldota archaeon
AAGCAGCCCGTTCATCAGCGATGAGAACTCTGCGGCCGATTTCCCATCTGCATTCTTCAGCATCTTCCATGGCTCTTTGGTGCTCATAATCTCGTTGCCTAACTCTGCCAGCTTCACAAGGCTCTGCAAAGCGTCCCGCATGTTCACCTGCTCGAAGTTAGACGTATAATTTTTAATCTGGGTATTGATTTTTTCTACAATCTGCGCGTCTGCATCCTTATTTTCCAACAGCGCATAGTTGTTCTTCGTTATTGTCAAAACCCTGTGCACGAGATTTCCAACTTTATCATTCATTATCTTGTTGACTATTTCTATGAAGCTGGCTATCGAAAATTCCGTATCTGAGGTCTCGGGCAGCAAGTGCATCAATGCAAACCTCCAGTAATCTGCAGGCATTATGTCTAGCGCGTTCTGCACATTTAGGCCTATGCCCCTGCTTTTGGAAAATTTGACGCCGCTTGCATTCAGGTATTCGTACGCCTTTATTGTATGCGGCAAGGCAAACCCCATCCTGCTGCCTATAAGTATGCCTGGCCACATCATCGTATGGAATTCGATATTGTCTTTGCCCATGAACTGCACGAGTCTGGTGTCATTATCCATCCAATAATCCCTCCATTTAGGGGTCCACTCACTTGTTATGCCTATGTAGCCTATCACAGCATCAAACCATACATAGAACCGCTTTTCCTCAAATCCTTTTTTGTTGACTTTGAAGCCCCAGCTTATATCCCTTGTAATATCCCTCGGCTTCAATCCCTGTGATATGTAACTCAGGGTCTTGTTAACTGCGTTCTTGCTCCAGTTGTTGCCCTTGTTCCTCTCTACGAATTCCTTTATGTCAGGTTCAAGCTTCTTCAGATCAAGTGCAAGGTTGGCCGTCTTCTTGAATTCAATGTCGATGCTCCCGCATATGACGCAGTGCGCGTTTATCAGTTCGTCCGGATTCAGGAGGTTTCCGCAATTATCGCATTGGTCTCCGCGTGCGCCTTCGGCTTTGCAGTACGGGCATATGCCTTCTATAAATCTATCAGCCAAAAAGCGCTTGTCGACATTGCAATACGGCTGGACATCCTCTACCTGTTTTATGAACCCATTTTTGTCCAGAGCGCCGAAGATTTCATATACTATCTCCTTATTTTTTTCAGAATCAGTCTTTCCATAGTGGGTGAAGGTGCAGCCAAATCTTTCTGCAGATTCCTTAATCTGTTCATGCACTGCATCTGCAAGCTCCTTTGGCGATATGCCCTTTTTCATGGCTTGGACCTCTATTGGAGTTCCATGCTGGTCCGATCCGCATATATATATGGCGTCGGCACCTTTCATAAAAAGATACTTATAGTAAACATCTGCTGGAAGTATCGATCCTACGAAATTGCCTAGATGCGGAACTCCCTCCGCGTACGGCAATGCTGATGTTACTATTATCCTTGGCATCGATTTCACTTCCGATAAAAGTTAAGCTATGCTGTATATAAATATTTAAGTTAAATACTATAAGGGTATAGCATAGCGCTTATTTTTACGATGATAATATGGCAGACGCCCTGATAGAAGCTATAAAATTAAGGTTCGACGAGTTTCTTGATAGGTATTATGCCGACAAAATAAATGACATAATAATATCTTTTCCAAGGCTGCAAAGCATTAAAATAGACATAAAAGACCTTCAGAAGTTTGATCCTGAACTGGCAGCGGAACTGATAGACAAGCCAGAAATCATACTTGAAGCCGCAAATGCATCGCTCAGGGGCAAGATGAGCAACATAACGCTTGGGGATAAGGATGTGCATTGCAGGTTCTTCGGGCAAAATATAAATACTCCTTTGGTGCAGGACGTCGGTTCTTCATACATAGGCAAGCTTATACTGCTTGACAGCCTTATAGTAAAAAGGTCAGAGATAAGCCCAAAAGTGAAGCTAGGGGTGTATGAGTGCACTTTTTGCAATGCAAGGCAGCAGGTAAGAATAGGAAAAGACGAGGTTCCTGTTGTGTGCCCGCAGTGCAAACGCAGGTCCCTCAAGCAGATACAGGAGGAATCGCAATTCATAAACCTTCAGAAAATAGCAGTGCAGGATCCTCTAGAAAAGCTGCGCGGCAATACGCCGACATGGCAGCTTGAAGTCTGGCTGGAGGACGATCTTGTAAATACAGTCATTCCTGGAGACAGGATAGACCTTACTGGGATATTAAGGATACGCCCCAGAAAGAATTCAAGGGGAAAATCAGAAACCAATCTGTATACAATGTTCCTCGATACCGTATCAATAATACCAAAGCAAAAGGAATTTGCCGACCTATCGATAAGCGAGGAGGAAGAGCGCCAGATAAAGGAATTTGCCACGGATCCTATGATATTCGAAAAAATAGCAAAGTCCCTAGCTCCTTCCATTTACGGCTACGATGAAATAAAGCAGGCTGTCACGCTGCAGCTCTTTGGCGGCACCGCAGGCAAGTTTTTGGTTGACGGAGGCGTGATAAGGAGCGACATGCATATACTGCTCATTGGGGATCCGGGAAGCGCAAAGACAAGGATATTGCAGGCTGTCTCGCGCCTGGTTCCCAAAGGCATATACGTAAGCGGGAAATCAGTTACTGGGGGTGGGCTTACGGCAGTCGCAGAAAGAGACGAATTCTCAGAAGGCGGATGGACGCTCAAGGCCGGCGCGCTTGTACTGGGCAGCGGCGGAGTAGTCGCCATAGACGAATTCGATAAGATAGGCGATGAAGATAGGGCAGCGCTCCACGAGGCTTTGGAATCCCAGACCATAAGCGTGGCTAAGGCAGGCATAATAGCTACATTTTCGGCAAGGGCTGCAGTGCTCGCCGCAGCTAACCCTAAATACGGAAGGTTTGATCCGCACATATATCCTGCCGAACAATTCGACATACCTCCAACATTGCTTTCAAGATTCGATCTAATATTTCCGATAAAAGACATAATGGATGAAGAACTGGACAAGAGCATAGCGAAGCACATACTCGTGCAGCACGAGGCTGCTGGCGCTATAATCGCAGAGCTTGAAGGCGTTGAGCAGGTGGAACTGCCGCCAATGGACGGCGACTTCCTGCGCAAATACGTTGCATATGCAAGAAAATTCGTCTATCCGAGGATTACAGAAGATGCGTCAAAGAAGATTCAGGAATACTATGTCGAATTGCGAAGAGCTGGTCTGAAGCAGGGCGCAGTTCCGATCACGCCCAGGCAGATAGAGGGCTTGATAAGGATGGCGGAGGCAAGCGCAAAGACAAGGCTTTCTGAAACCGTATCCGTATCAGATGCGGAACGCGCCATAAACCTAAGCGAGTTCATGCTCAAAACCCTCGCAGTAGACCGCGGAGGCAGGATAGACATAGACACAATACTTACCGGCATGCCAAGGGAGAAAGTTGATAAAATAAATGCAATGCTTGGCATAATAAAGCAGCTTGAGGAATCTGAAGGTTCGGCAAAGATGGTGCGTGTCATAGAAGAAGCGGGCAAGGCAGGCATAGATTCGGCATCTGCAAGCAAGTACATAAATGAACTGGAGAAGAGCGGTGACATATTCAGCCCAAGGCAAGGGCTGATAAAGCTGGTGCGCCACGATTCTGAGTAGTGGTCCGATGGCGCTAAAGGTTATAGAATACAGGCAACTCGTCCAGATACTGGCACTTTTCATGATAGTGCAGTTCGGCGGGCTTTTGCTGTCGACGCTCGTGTTCAACAACTCTACATACCAGCAGGTGCAGTCATCTCAGGTAATATCAAGCCCTGCGAGCGCGGTTTTCTACATAGCATATATAATATTTTTTTCAGTCCTGCTGCTTTTGATACTTAAATTTTACAAAGGCATATTCCGGCTTGTAGAAGGGCTTGTCATATTCATAGCATCATTCGAAGTCTTTCTCATAATAGGCATGTACCTAAATTCAAGCGTATCCCTATCTATATTCGGCAGCGCAGTGCCATTGTCGCTGCTTTTGGCTGTGGTGCTTGCAATCCTTTTTGTAGTTGCGAAGAATAAATGGCCAAACCTGAAAAATACCGCTGCGATAGTCGCAAGCATAGGCGTCGGCGTAATATTGGGTGTTGGATTCAGCTTTACCGTAGCATTCATATTCATGGTAATCCTCGCGGTTTACGACTTTATAGCCGTATTTGTAACGAAGCATATGATAACATTGGCAAATGCGGTCTCTGAGAAGAATCTTGCGTTCATGGTTGATGTAAAGGAAATTGAAGCAGTTAGCAAATCAAATTTCAGCAGTAAGGAGCTGAAGGCATATGAAACGGAGATGAGCAAGGCTAAAATTTCAAATACTGCATTTAAAACTGCAGTGTCCAATGGGCTTGTGCCCGTATCTGCAAGCGTAGCGCTAGGCACAGGAGATCTTGCAATGCCGCTGATGGTTGCAGTCTCCGCATTCAAGGTATACCTGAGCTTCACGTTCAGCATGTTCATAACGTTCGGCGCAATCATCGGCCTTGTGCTCACCATGCTTATATTAAAAAAGTTCAAGCGCGCTCTCCCGGCTATACCTCCATTGCTTTTCGGCATCATCATAGGAATATTGCTATACTATGCTTACCTTGTGCTTTAGGGCTGCGAATCATTTCGCGCCCTGCATTCGCCAAAACCTCTTGATCTCGCCTATGTAGTCGATAGGCTCGCTTACTGGTATAGAATTTGAGACTATGGATTTGTACATAGACCACTTGTAACGCCTGTCCATGAGCACTATGACTGCCTTGTCATTTTCGCTTCTTACCGCGCGCCCTGCTGCTTGTATCGCCCTCATTATTGCAGGTATCGTATATGCATATTCGCTGCCTTTGCCAGAAAATCTCCTGTTTATATATTCGATCCTGGCGTTCAATTCAAGGTCCGGTTTGGTCAACGGTATGCCTACGATGACTATGCCCTTTATGCTGTTGTTCTCGTAATCTATGCCCTCGCTCAGGCTGCCTCCCATGACTCCGAAGAGCATGGAGTTGTCGCTCTTCTGAAACTCCTTTATTATGCTTTCTACTGCGATATTCTTCATTTCACGCCTCTGCATGTATATATCGGAATCATGCATGTACCTGAATGTGCTGTCAAGCACTGCAAAACTTGGAAAAAATACGGCTATGTTCCCCGGGGTGGAATCCTTTATCCTTATTATCTTCTCAGCTATGCGCTTGTATTGCTCAACCGAGCGCTCCTGGTACTTTGTAGTTATATCTGCATCTATTATGGCTAGCTTGTTGGATGAAGGAAAGGGCGAACCGTAACTCTTCAGCTTTGCATCTTCTAATCCAAATAGGTCGGAATACATCTTCAATGGCAGGAGCGTAGCGCTCATGAATACGTTGGCGTGTGCCTCCCCGAATATGGGTATCGCCCTCTCCGGATAAAGGCATGTAAGAGAAAGCTTGACAGAGCCCCCGAACCTGGATATTATGCTGGCAGTCGACTCTCCTTGCTGTATCCATTCGTTGAGGAACTTGGCGATGTGCATGGTTGCCGACCTCTTTGCCTTGGACTGCTCTATGTATTCCAGCGCGGCATTTTCCAATTGGCTTATTATGGCGTTTGCGTTCTGCAATATGTCTGGAGGCAGCTCATCTTTCGCCACGAATGCTTCATCTAGCTTCTCAAGCTTCTTTTTGGCGAGGCTATCCAGTGCGAATTTGAGATATCCTAAGTCCATCGCGTTCCCTATGCTTTGCAATTCGCGCATTGCCCTTAAGATTCCATTAGTCGAAAGAGTCACGCTGAAGTACGAGTTTGCTGCATTAAGCACGTTGTGCGCTTCATCCCATATCAATATGCTGTCATCCAGCGAATGCGCTATCTTTTTCAGGAATGCCTGCTTCAGGTATGGGTTGAGCAGGTGGGAATAGCCTGCTACTATAACATCTGCGTTCTTTGCGAGCTTTGCCGAGACTTCGTATGCGCACATACCCTGATTGTACGATTCCTCAAAGACGCTGTTGTGCCCAAGGTCTGCAGCGTCAAGCATAGTTGCGTCATCCTCCGGCTTGAACAGCTTAACTTTGGAGAAGAAAGGGCACTTGCTGTTTTTTATCAGATGCTCGCATGCGCTATAAAACGATTCCCCTTCTATGCTGTTGACCTTTTCGTTTATGCACATGTTCTGCTTTCCGACTATGTCAGCATACTTGAAATCAAGCTTGAATTTTTGCTTGATGCCGCGCAATGAATCTATCGCTATCTTATGCTGCGATATCTTTGGAGTCAGGAAGAATACTGTCTTGTTGTTGTGCAGCGCATAGCTCAAAACAGCCCCAATCGAAGCGTCCGTCTTGCCTATTCCAGTAGGTGCATTTATGAGTATATCGTTGCCCCTGCTCACAGCATCGTATATATCGTTCACCATATCCGATTGGTACGGCCTCTTCTTAGAGAACCTGAACAGCTGCTCCATGCGTATATTTCTCACTCAAGATTAAAAATGCCATTCACAATAACCAATGATTTTATAGATTGCCATTCTATTATCTATTGTTTGGTGATCATTGTGAATGAGGATCTTTATACTTTAGAAGAGCAGATACTAGACAGGCTTACCGGTAAATTCGTCAACATAACCAATCCTGAAAGGCGTGCGGCTTTGATAACGGAAACTGCAAAGAACATACGCGCCGACATAAGCAGCGACGAGATAGCCCAGATATCGGACAACATGGGCGACATGAGCCCCATAACAGATCTTCTGGTTGATGAAACGATAGAAGATATAATGATAAACAATACCAACAGCATATTCGTATACGACTCAAAAGTCGGCCAGAGGCAGCTAGACGTAAAGATAAGCGACAAAAACGAGCTCAGCCGTTTCGTCAAGAAACTGAAGCTTTATGCAACAAACGAAGCAGCAAATGGAAACATACTTGATGTCCACGTTCCAAGCGGAAGCAGGGCCAATATAGTGTACTCGCCAATGGGATACGATATAACGATAAGAAATTTCAAGAAGAACCCTCTAAGCGTTTTAGACCTTATAAATTCTGGCACGCTCGATTACAGCATAGCTGCAAGGCTATGGCTCTACATGGATGGCCTAAAAGTCAGGCCTGCCAACATACTGATAGGGGGCATGCCAGCTGCCGGGAAGACTACGCTGTTGAATGCGCTGTTTTCATTCCTAAGGCCTGAACAAAGGGTTGTAACGATAGAAGAAACATACGAATTGGATACGAGCATGCAGCAGAATGCCGTAAACCTTGAGACCAGCGAAGACATGCCCATGGTGGAATTGGTGAAGAACGCACTCAGGATGCGCCCCGACATGATAATAATAGGAGAGGTTAGGGGAGAAGAAGCCAACGACATGATAACCGCAATGAATATAGGGAAGATATCCATGGGCACGATACATGCATCGTCTACAAGGGATATAATAAACAGGCTCCAGCATTCGCCTATGAACGTGCCTAAAGATATAATACCCGTTATAGATGCGCTTATAGTGGTGTCGCAGGTATACGAGAAGGGCGTTCCCCACAGGCGCATTATACAGATGTCAGAGCTTGCCGGCATGGAAACGCAGATACTGCTTTCTGATCTGTATAAATACGATTATAAAACCCATAAGGCATCGCCAATACTTCCGAGTGTTACATACAGGGACACGCTGGCGAACATCATAGGCGTGCCTCCGCCGGACATACTTGCAGAGGAAAACGTCAGGGCCATGATGCTGGCGCAGCTCAATAAGATAGGCAAACGCGACATGAGGAGCATAAACGAGATAGTGCGCGACTACTATGCCGAGCCAGAAAATACGCTTAAGGCCATAGGACTGCCCCAACTGCATCCTATAATACAGATATAGCTAATGTTCGGGCTTTGTTTCGGGCTCCTGCTGGGCAGGCATGGTTGCAAGCCTTATTATTTCGCTTACCATTCTTGCAATCTGCATCCCTCGGTCAGTGAGCTTTATGGATTTCATTCTTCCATGCCTTTTGCTCTCTACAATTCCAAGCGATTCGCAAGAGAGCAAAAAATTGCATGCATGTACATACGTCGATTGCGATTCCTTTGCCAGCGTAGAGATATACCAGTCCTTTGAATTATCCAAGAGGAGCACCAATATCCGCGCCTGCCTTTCCTTAAATATCAGATTGCCGTCCAGCATTTTATCCATACTATTGTTTTGCGCAAAGAATAAATCTCTTTCATCTCAATCCTAATGGAGAGCATGAAGCTGTACATAAGCGAAAGGAACATAAAGCCGTTTTCCATGTATTTAGTGACAATAGGATCCATACTCATACTTATATCGCTGATAGCTGGGATAAGCATGCTTCTTGCGCTGGTGCGCGGCATACCTATACACACATTCAACGATGTAAACACAAGCGTTATCAGGTTTGCATTCAATTTTATAATACCTCTTCTAGGCGGCATACTCCTGGTAGTTGCAGGCATAACAATGCAGAAGCTTTATGATGAAAGTGCTGTTTCGCGCACCGCAAAGAAGCGTAGGTTAAAGTCTGTAAACGAAAAGAGCAAGATGATCAATAATTTCTTGTCTGCCGATGAGAAGGCAATAATCGCAATACTAAAAAATTCAAAAAATCCCATTCTGCAATCCGATCTTATGACCCTGAGCGGCTATTCGAAAGTGAAAGTACACAGGATATTAAAGAAGCTTGAATCTAAAAATGTCATAAAAAGAAGCAGATTCGGCATAACCAACAGAGTATTTTTAAATAGTTCGCCCTGATTCCGTTATTTTGCAGAAAACATAAGCTATTAATAAATTGTATATCAAATAAATAACTGCTAAAGGTGTAAAAATGGTAAAGTTTATAATAGGCAGGCAACTGGTTGGAAAGAAAGTAATAACTAGCGACGGTTTCGACGTTGGGAGATTTGTCGACGCGGAAGTAAGCCCCGTTACCGGCAAGATAAACGCGTTCCTCATAGAACCGAACTACGACAGCGGTTTCGCAAGCAAACTTAAAGTTGATAGCGGCCAGCTCAAGGTGCCATACGCAGCCATACAAGCCGTTAATGACTATATAGTTATTGACAGGAAGGTACTCTGACCTCTCCAATAAGGTGGTATAGATAATAATATGCGGAGGCGACGAGGCAGGTCGCGGCGCCCTTTTGGGCCCGCTTGTCATATCGCTTGTGTCTGTCAAGAAAGGCTCAGAAAAGAAATTCGCCGAGTACGGCGTAAGAGATTCGAAACTGCTATCTCCTAAAAGAAGGGAGGCTCTTTTTAGCACTGTGCATAAGTTGGCGTCAACCGTAAAAGTCGACATGATATCCGCAGAAGAAATAAATAAGGCTATGAAAAACAAGATATCTTTAAATGAGCTTGAGGCAATTCACTTCGCGCGCCTTTTTGATCAATTCGATGAGAACATAAATTGTCTGTATCTGGATTCTCCGGATGTCATAGCCGAGAAATTCGGGATCAGGGTCAACATGTCAAGCTCAAAGAGAACCAAAATAGCCAATGTCAAGATGAAGCTGGAAAAGGGCAAGCCATATACGAAGGTCATAGCCGAGCACAAGGCAGATTCAAGGTATCCCGTAGTTTCTGCAGCAAGCATAATAGCAAAGGTCACCAGAGACAGGGAGATACGAAGCATAGAGAAAAAACTAAGGTTGAAGATAGGGTCGGGCTATCCGTCAGATGTGGTAACCATAGACGCAGTAAGGAAGCACATGGCTAACAGGGACCTATTCCAGCACGTGAGGCTGCACTGGAGTACGCTAGAACGCATAAAGCAGACAAAGCTCACGAATTTCTAATTGGTATTTCACTAAGCAATATATATCCGATTCAACAATTTATATTAAGGATCTGTGGCGCAACTTGGACAGCGCATCCGGCTTCGGACCGGGCGGTTGCGGGTTCAAAATAAACTTTGGGAAATTTAATCAATCCTAAAAGTTATGAAAATCCCGCCAGATCCGCTTAATCTATGCTTTGACGGCAATATATATGCTCCCTCGCTTATTCTCTAGCAAAGAGGCAAAGAAAATGCCCACTTAAATCCTTAGGTATAAAATATGGCAGAAGCCTGCAGGAACGCCGGCTAAAAACAAAAAACAGTCGATTACCGGCGCCCGTGCTTTCCTGCCTTAGACATGTAGTAGTACGCGAGTACCAGCAGAATTATTACTATTACTATCACCGCCACTGCTCTCGCTGCAGTGTTCACCTTTGGCGGCGGCACCGCTGTCGTAGGCACAATTGTAGTTGTAGTGTTGATTGTCGTGGTAACTGTTGTCGTAGGCACTATCTTCTGGAAAATACCAACTATCGGATCCTTTGGCACAACGAACGATACCGTGCACGCGCTCGTGTTCATCGAGAATGGAATTATTGCTGACCAAGACCCGTTGACAAGCTCAAAAGGCTTTATAAGTGAAGAGTTAATGCTACACGGGTATGGCGATGTAACCTCTGAGGAGACGTTTGCAGCTGTCGTAACGCTGATGTTAAACGCACTTATAAATGTGTAGTTGGCAAGGGTTGGCAGCACCATTGAGGTCTCGTTGATTATGCTGGCAGATGCCCGCATCGGCACTAGGGATGGAGATGTGAGCACCACAACCACATGCATGTTTGTGAAGTTTATCTTAAACGGTGAAGATGATGATATACTGCCGTTCAGAGTAATTGATTTATTGGATTTGTTCGCCGGAGGCGTAGGTGGCGTAGGTGGCGTAGGAAGTATGGTTGTTGTAGAGGTAGTTGTCACATTAATTTTTGTCGGAGCGGATAAAGAGTATATGGCTTCTAAGTTGGGCGTGTATGCCGTGTAGTATTTGCCGCATGGAATTCCTAATCCTAAGCCGTATACATCATTCTGGTAGGTGTATGTGTTAGCACCTATAGAGACATTGCATGCCCAGCTAACGTTCAGGTAAGGCGTAAGCAGCGATAAGGTAACAGGCAACTGGTTTTGGTAATAAGAGGTATTGCCGCTGCTCGCATATATGGTATAGACGGGCTGCGCAGAATTGAGCGTTGAGTTTATATTGTCAGAAAGTGTGAATGTATATTTCGGAGGTCCTGTGCTGCCGGAATGATGCGGAACCACAACCGCATTTATGATTACCGTGTTTGAAACAGAGTTAAAAGCAATAGGCGTACTTGCACTGTCTACTGCATTGACTGTAAATACGACATTGCCTCCAGATGTAATTGAAGTATTCAATTGAAGCGAATTGAAGGTTATTGTATTTGGCTCTGCGCTTCCTGCACCCAGTACAATTGTATTATAAGTAGTTCCAGTAACTGCATTAGCGCCGTTTATCTGGATTGGTATGGAGT
>DAHXGO010000017.1:0-11205 GCA_027332905.1 Microcaldota archaeon
AGGTGGTGCAAAGTGCAAACACCGCCAACGTGCTGGCAACTTTGGCTCCTGCATCAACATCGCCTGCGATACTGCAGCTCCAGAGCAGCGGTACAACCTACCTTAAAACTGCAAGTGGAACATACAACCAACAGAACGGCCAGATAGGAACGGCATTTGCATTAACCAGCCCGTCAGGTGTATCCTCATTAACGAGTACATCCGTAGGCCAAAAGCAATACGCCGAGTTTACTATAAATGAATATGCAGTTCCAAGCGTAGGTTCATCGTTGGACGAATTAGCTTTTGGGATAGACAATAATACAAACCCATCAGCATCGAATATGTTCTGGATGAACTACACAGATTCTGGAAGCACAAGTGCAGGTACAGGCAACAATGCAACCTACTTCCCAACAGCATATTCAGTAAACGGAGCTTCAGCCACAAACCCGTCCACTACTGGATTGAATGCACCTCTTGGGTTCTACACGGAACGCGGCAGCAAGGTAGCATCGATGTCGTCAACAGCCTTGACGTTGGATATGGCAAAGGTAGCTGATAAGCTGCAGTTCTCAGTAGGTCCAAGCAACGTAACAGCAGTTACATTGCACCAGAAGATGGTCGGGCCTGTGGGAATCGGCCAGGCAATACCTGGAATACCAAACGTAACGGTAGCAGCGGTAAACGCATCAGTGGCAGTAAGTGGAAAGAACTACTCGATATCTGGAATAAGCAACATCGTTGCAACGCCTTCAGTATCAAGTGCAACTGAACCTGTAATGTTGAAGAACATGACAGTGGCAGGATCTCCAAGCGCACTCGTAGTTTTGGACAGCCAAGCAAACCCAAGCAGCAACCTGATATTGATAGGAAGCGGCTTCGTTAACACACTGAGCGCACAACTGCAAAGCTCGTACAATGTATCAGTAACACCAACAACGCAGATTGATGCAGCATATGGTTCAAACAGGATCTTGATAGCAGGATACTCTGCAAACCAGACAACTGCAGCTGCAAACAGCTTCATACAGGCGCTGTACGCAAAGGCAAGCACAACCTAAATACGCAAGTAGTAATTAGATAGTAAGGGGAGGCATTTGCCTCCCTTTTTTCCTATTTTTGGTTTTAAATATATGCATGCGTGTGTGAACTCTGTTTCCTGTTTCCTATCTGTTTTCTATTGGGCTCTATCAGATTCTGGTTTCAGAAATGGAATGTGCCCTTGAGATTATGGATGCAGAGTTGCGCCTCTGGATGCAGATTCGAGACTATCCTAGATTTGATGCAAGCATCTGAATAGAATCTTTCCACTGTTTTATAAGTGCGTATGTGATTATTGTAAAGAATTAGACCAGACTTTTGTCCCAAAGTCCGTCAAATAAAAAGCTTTAATAATTATGACTGTAAGAATATAATGTAACAGGTAAAGCCTAAAAGCCAGTGTACCTTGAGGTGCACGCTTTATGTGCTTTTGGGTTCTGTTACGTTTTCTGCCAAACCTCGTAGAATTCTTGATTTAATTTAACGGCATTGACATACGTACTATCCCTATGTTCAAATCTCTGAAAGCACGACCATGCTAACATATCTACTATTTGCAAACCAGACCATGATGCAGAATCACTATGAAATATTTTTACATCATGTATATTTATTTCATTTAGGGAGCTTTCAAAATGCCGGTTAAAATCTTGTTGAAAAGCTGTTTTCCTTTAGATTTATCAATTCTTATTATTATCTGACCATCTGCTATATTCATATTTTTAGCTAATCTACCAGCAACAAAATTATATAATTTGTCTTTATTTTTTTGTAAATATCCGCTATAAACTCTTTTCTTCTCAAGAATCATGTATACTATTCTTCCGTTTGTTGGTTCAAGTTGTTTGAGGAGATGTAACCTAAGTTCAGTAGAAGAAGAATTAGCTTTTATCTCCGATGCGCCTTTTAATTCCCGTTTGAATTTGTTTCTACGCATATTTTTTATAATGCGGTCAAGTTTTTTAGGTTCATCTATAATTAAGGCAGCCAAAATTAAATATTTTGAAGATTTGGAAGTTAGACCTAAATCCCCACTTTCGTCTATGAAGATATATTTTACCATATAACTTATTTTATAGATAATTGAGTATTTAACTCTTAAGAATATTTTCATATTATTGTTAAATTTTTACTAATAAATTCCCTTTTCTGCTATAAATGAGATGCCTAAAGCGCGTGCATATAATATTTATAAACCTTTACATCGATAATTAATCTAGGCGCGACTATGTCTAACGTTAAACTAATCGGGGGGATGCTTCTTGCATCTATGCTCGTTGTAATGCTTGGTGCCAGCACATCGTATGCTGGATCTTTTCAAAGTCCATTGACGTCATTCCTGCTTTCATACAATATCTCGGCAGCCACTATTGCATCATCTGGTTTTACCAACATAACGAGCAATGGCAATACATATGTGCTCATGCAGATAAGCCCCGGAAAGGAGATGGTAATCAATTCTACTCACGGATATTCGATAATGACAAACGCTACGCTGATAGCTAAGGTAACGAATCCTTATCTCTCAGAAAAATATTATCCCAATGCATCAGTACTTGACTCCTTAAACGCAACATTCTACAAATATAAAGATGCGGCTGCGCCGCCGTTGGCAGACTGCCTCGTCGAAACAGGGCTTAACCAATATACGTTTTCGATACAGAACAATGGATATTCATGCCAGACAGTTCCGGTATGCTACAGCGTATTGGGCCAATTAGGAGGGCCGTCCAGCGTATTCGGGCAGGCTATAATGAACTTCTCTACCGAATACGCATTTCTGAACGGCAGCTACAACGATTTCATTAATGCATACTCTACGCTTAATGCGAGCGATTTCAAGTCCAACCTTAACATAATGTCAAGCGCGATAAGCGGCATGTCTACTGCAGCGTCGCAGCTTCCCCTAAACAACCTTTTCCCTCCCCCCGGGACTGCGCTATCGCAGCTTAGCAATTGCGCGCAATACGTCCCAGGGCAGGGTCCATCATACTGCAACTACATAGGTTATTGCGAATATACTACGTTTAATTCAAGCATACTGGGTACACTGGGCGCGCAGGTCAATTCCCTTAAAAATCTTCCGGTTTCCACTGCGTCGCAGGTAAACCAGTACGATGTAAATGCGTCCAATACTGCAACTGCATATGTAGAACCTGTGATAATAGCGAGGAACACTACTGAATACCAAAAATTGCTGACGTCATTTTATCCTGAATACAATGCGAGCGTAGCAAACTCTACGATGCTGCTTTCAAGATACGACAACAGCTCTCTCAATCGTTCGCTTTCGATAATGGAATCCGAATTCTCATTGGTAAAAAGCAAGGGCATAAACCAGAACATAACAAGAGCATCTGATACGCTCAACGGTGCGCTGCAGAATCTTTCATCAACATATGCAGCCGTATCGCCAAAATACCTTCTAATATACAACAAGGCGCTTAACGATACAGTACAGCTGCTATACAGGCAGCTCAACTTCAGGCAGGTGCCCAAAAGCCTTGCGCTGCTTTCGGTGCAGCAGGAGCGCATCAACAACATGTTGAATGGCAGGGTAACGTCAAACGACCTTACGCCAATAAGCGTTATGCTCGCCAATGTAAGCTCAAAAGTGGGTGCATTCGGATCCCCATTGTCATTGCCTGCTTTTGTAAAATCGCTTGACGGGGGGTTCGTAAACTCGATGCTTTTCGGATCTGGGGCTTCTATTCCATCGAAGATTGCATCTGCGCCTTTATATGCTGCTTTGATATCGTTCATCATAGGTATAGCGATACTGCTTGCAGTGTATGGAACAACATATGCAAGGCTTAAGAGGAAGAAGAAAATAAAAATGCATGCAAAAGCAAAGAAGGCATGGATGATGCTTTTTGCGGGCATATTCATATTGGTATTAATATACACGCTTGCAACATATGCGATAGCCGGAAGCGCCAATGCATTCCTGCCTATCAGTGGGTTTATGGCAGCCTCTAATTCTGGCAACGTTATAGCCATAGTGGTAAACCAGTCTGGTGCAGCCAATAGCTCTATAGTGGGATGCGCAAGCGCATTGCAAGCTACTATGTCGGGCTTGGGAAAGAAGGTAAGTGTTGTGTCATTGGATAATTATTCGTGCACTATAGCTAATTCGACCGCCAGCATAGACGGCCCTGCATGCTATAACAGGATATTGGGCTCCAACGAGCCTATGGTACTGCTAAGCCCAGGCTCAAATTCATCTATAGTATACAAGGGCATGTACGGAACGGTATTGTATGCTAACGGACAGGCTGCATCCGGTGCATCATGCTACCTTAATAAAATATTTCAGCAGGAGTTGAAGTGATCCTATGGCTGCATCAAAAGGGATGAAAAGAAGCAATGGCGCTCAGCGGGCGCCAAAACCCGCAAAGGCTGCAAATCAAAAGCATAAACCCGCAAATGCAAAAGTCCAAAATGCAACAGAACCTGAAAAGTCAAACATCAAATATATCGCAGCATTCGGCATAATCATAATAGTGCTGGCTTTCTCAGGTGCGATAGTCTACGGCGTAAGCAATTCCAGCGCCCAGACGCCATTCGCGACATTCCAAAAAAATTTCAATACTGCTAATGCTGTAAACATATACATAGTCGGAAACAATGGCACTGCAATAAGCAGCACATCGGGATGTGCGACTGCGATAATACAAACTATAGAGTTCAATGCAACGCATCATAGGAACCCGGGCACCATAAGCTTCTTTGCATTGAACCAGACCGGGTGTGTATACTTATCAGGATTGGGCCAAGCCGCTAAGAACTACACATACGCATCAGCGTCCGCATGCATAAAGCAGAGTTCGTCTAAACCAAGCATATTCATAAACTACAGCATCAGCAATAGCACTGTGATAAAACCAGATGCATTCTACCTATCTGGAGATGCGAGATACCTCGCCGAATGCGGGATAGCGAGCGAGATTTCATAAAATTTGCCTTTTTCTTGTCAATAGTGCAAACTCGCACGCCTTTATCCTGTTCTGAATAGCGCGTTTCTATGGCGCAAAGAGGATGTATTCTGAATTTACCTAATTAAGATCTTTTTATCTTTTAGGATAAACTTTTATATCTTATTATCCTAATATATTAGGATAATATATAATATTATCTTGCAAAAAATAGGATGTTCTGAATGCAAATAGGCAATGCAGTATACAGGCATGTGCTGGAAGCCGAGCTTGCACGCCCTAAGGGTCATTTCACTGAAAACGGCATTGCCAGGGACCTTTCTATCTCCCCCAATACCGTTAGCATAGCGATAAAAAGGCTTCTTGATATAGGTGCTGCGGCGATGTACCGAAGGCATTTTGAAATACTAAGTTTTGACAAGGCGCTTGCCTATTGGGCCGCAACTAGAAAATTCGGTAAGGACATAGTCTATTCTACATACGTCAACAAGCCTGCAAAAGCGATAGAACAAAGCATGCCCGGGGAAACGGCATACACCTCATACACTGGATATGCAAACCTATTCGGAAATGACGCTGCAGATTATGGAGCAGTATATGTGTATGCTACTGATGTAGGGCTTTCTGATATAAAATCAAGGTTTGAAAAGAATCTGTTCGCGCCAAGGTCAAAATACGCCAACTTGGTGGTCCTTAAGCCAGATAAAGTGCTTTATGTTATGATAAAGGAAAATTCCTTAAACAAGTCTACCGTTCCAAAGACGCAGTTATATGCGGATTTATGGAACATCAGCGAATGGAATGCATACGAGTTTGTAAAGAAGCTCAAGAAAACGATAGATGACGAATATGCCAAGAACCTATTACAATTATCTAGAAACTGATAAAAGCCGCGACATGCTAAGCAGAATAACGGGCAAGGTGGATTTTGTGCTTATCGGAGGATGGGCAGTCAACCTATATGTGGATATTCAAAGAAGCAAGGACATAAATATTGCAATAAGCCCGGAGCAACTGGAATATTTCAGGAAGTATGGCGTACATGATTACGGGATTAGCGTGAAATACTCCGTAATAAATGATGTGAGCATTGATCTTTTTATCAACGGGATTTCGGACAAGGAGCTCACAATACCCATAAATGAGATATTTAAGCACAGCGTTATAATGCGCGGCATGAAGGTAGTAGATAAAAATATGCTCTTGCTGCTCAAGCTTTGCGGTTATTTCAGGGAAGACACCATAAAATTGGACAAGGACATAATCGATGTTGTTTCATTGCTCTTTTATGCTGGACTTGACATTAATCAAATCAGAGATTACATCGATAAATATAAAATAGACGAAAGGAGAGGCCATACTGGCATGCTAGAATATCTGGATAAAAGCGAACGCTTATGGGAATTTATATCCAATACGAAGGCCGAATACATAAAGTTTAAAACCGGTGTGAAAAAGGAGATAAATTCGGTTTTCAATAAAAGATAGTACGCCTTTATCCTGTTCCGAATGGCGCGTTTCTATGGCGCAAAGAGGATGTATGCCGCATAAAGAATTCTCAAAAGATTAGTGCAAGCCAGGATTTTCCTCATGGCTTATACTTCAGCATCGCAGCAACGCCTCCGAAACCCAACAGAAGCTCCTTTCCGTATTGGCTGTCGGAGGCTATGAAAGAGACGTCGACCCCGTTTTTGTCAGCCATCTCTATCAATTCCTCTATTGCATCGGCCTCACTGGTTATAGATAAGGTTCCGCCGCATTCGTGCTTCTGCGACCTTTCGTTGCCGTGTTCCAGCCTGGTGAATTCCGTGTTGCATGAGCTGCATTTGTAGGATACGTTGTACAGCTCTGCATCCTCGCTTATTATCAGCTTTACCACATTGTTCGACATAAGGGCTTTCTTTACCTTTTCGTATCCCGAAAGTGCAAGGTTTCCGTGCGCAAGCTCATTGAGGAAGCGCTCCATCGTCTTCCTCTCCTGTATTGCCTGCTGCTCTACGAGCACCTCCTTGGCCTTTTCGAGAAGTTCATTCACGCCCATATTCTCATCCGTATATCCGGTGTCGAAAATACCGAGTACCTTTATCTGGTAATTGAGGTTCTTCGACTTTATGAAATTCTCCTTTGCTGGCCCAGGGCCGCCCACTACCAAACCCTTAGGTTTGAATGCATACTTTGCGAACAGGTCGTTTATGGCGCTTGCTACATTTTTATAGTAATCATCAATGCTCTCTTCTATTGCCCGCGAGTACCTTTGGGCTGACTGCCCTCCTTTATTTACCTTCGAATGTGCGAACGATTTTATCTTTTTATCAACTAGGACCTGGGTGCCCTTGAGCAGCGCTACGGTAGCATCCCTTCCATCCATGACGAGAAGCCCGTACATATCCTTGGCTTCGAGCATTGATTCTATGGGCTCTAGAAGGAATGTCGAATCGCACCTGTATATGTTTGCCTTTATCGGCTGCGGCGGCTCCATTGAAAAGAGCTGAATATTGGGCTTAGACTGCTCGTTTGATATGTTGCCGCAGAATACGGCCAATCCGTTCTTCGGAGGCGTCTTGTAAAGCTTTATGTACTGTATTATCTTCTCTATGGCTCCCTGGACATTAAGCTTTGTGGTCTTTGACTTTATGTTGGATGCCTGCCCGTGCTCGTCGCGCAACTTTCCTATTTCGTCGGCTATCGGATATCCTGGTGGCATATAGATGCTTATAAGCTCTGTTCCAGATCCCCTTACGGATCCTAGCCTCTTTATCTCCCTTTTAATATCATACTCCTTTTTCATTTTAATCATTCAAATAAATATTGTACCATCATGCAAGCGCGAAATACAAAAATATAAAACTATCGTGCAATAATTGGATTACACTTTATAAATCCTTTTGCATATGCCCCGCTATGCCTTCAGTTTTTCAATGCGATCCTTACCCATATAAGGCACCAGCACCTTTGGCACAGTTATGCTTCCATCATCATTCGAATAGTTTTCAACTATGGCGGTTATGGCTCTTTCTATCGGCAATCCGGTGCCGTTGAGCGTATGGACATATTTTCTTTCGTTTCCTTCATCATATCGTATATCCAGCCTTAAACTCTGCCAATCTGTGCAATTGGAATGCGATTGTAATTCCCTGTAATCCTTCTGCCCTGGCATATATACTTCAACATCGTAGGTTTTTGCCACTTGGGCGCCTATGTCTCCAGTGCACAATATTACAACATGATATGGTATCTCCAGTTTTTTTATGATATCCTCGCCGTTCTCTCTTAGCTCTTCAAGATACTTCCATGAATCCTCCTGCCTGGAAAATATAAACTGCTCGACCTTGTAGAACTGGTGCACTCTGAATATGCCCTTGGTGTCCTTGCCATGCGAGCCTGCCTCTCTTCTGAAGCACGGGCTTATGCCCACATATCGTATGGGAAGGTCCCTTCCAGAGAACGTTGAATCTGCATGCATGGCTGCCATCGCGTGTTCGGCAGTTCCTATCAAGAAAAGGTCCTCTTCCATCTTTTCGTAGCCTTCTTTTGCCTTCGTCTCATTCGCCTCGGTAGTGCGGTATAGCGCATCCTCAAAGACGCCCAGAGGCGCTGCACCCCTGAAATATTTCTTCTTTATCATAAATGGCGGGGATATCAGGGTAAAACCCTTCTTGACCAGCTCGTCTATAACGAACCTTATGAGCGATTGCTCCAGGAGCGCAAGGTCTCCCTTAAGGAAATAGAATCGCGATCCTGCAACTTTCGAAGCGCTATCCATGTCGAGCAGGCCCAATGCTGTCAATATCTCCTCATGGCTCCTCCCCTCCTTCTTTATTATATTGCCCCATTTTTTAATTTCTATATTGTCTGCTTCGCTGCTTCCGCTTGGCACGGATTCGTGCAGTGTATTCGGAAGGTTCCAAAGAAGGTTGTTTATCTTTTCTTCCAAGTCTGGCATTGCTGATTCTATTGCGTCTATACTGCTTTTGAGTTCGGCAAGCGCCGCTATGCTGCCCTCAATATCCTTTCCCTCCTTCTTTATTTTGGAAATGTCAAGGCTGGCCTTATTCCTCTGCGCCTGCAACTCTTGGAGCTTCGTGGTCTTGTATCTCCATTCCTCATCAAGCTTGATGAGCGCGTCTATGGGATAATCGCTGTTCCTCCTTTTAAGCGAATTTTTGATATCGTCAATATGCTCCCTTACATATCTGGTAGTCAACATTAAGCATCAACGGTATCTTTTGGAAGATTAAAGCTAAAAAGCATTTGTGTTGGAGCAAATCGGTTAAAGCAATTGATATCCCATATCGCGCTTCATGTACGCTATACTTTGCCTTTCGAATATATAATGCTGAAATACTTCCCTACAAACGTGGAATTAGGCGCCTCTATAGTCATAGTGAGATTGTCAGTTGCATTTGGGTAGCCTTCGCAATTGCTGTGCTCCATTGTATGTATATTATAACCCAAAAGCTTGAATGGCTTAAATACCTGTATGCTCAATACCGAAGGCAATGTTCTGCTGCTGTTGAAGGTTAAGCTATAGTTGAAAATCTCCCCCGGTTTTGTTATGGTATAATATTTGTATGCAAAATCCCTTTCAGCAGCCTTCTGTATTGAAAGGTTTTCGGGGCAGAAGGTCTGGTTCAATGGCACATACGATATGCCTGTGGTGTCTGCCGGGCTTGAATTTACGTAGAATTCTATCGGAGGCGCAGTAATGGTGGGTGTGCCGAGTGCAGTTTTAAGCGTATTATAGCCGTATGAAGCCTCAAAAGCATACGCCGCAATTACTGCGATTGCGAAGACTAGTGCTCCTATGGCTATGTAAGTAAACGTATTGTCCATATGGCGTGCCGCTGGCTTTGCTTTGTGCTCAGATCTGATGCTTGCTGCCATAAAATACAATTTTTCTTAAAAACTAAATATCTTCCCTTATATCAAGAATTCGAAATGCAACGGAAGGTATTTCTATTTTCCCAATTAATCTATAAAAGTTAATGCAGGGATAGCAAAGCCTGGCCAAATGCGACGGGTTTAGGGCCCGTTCCCGTAGAGGGTTCGAGAGTTCAAATCTCTCTCCCTGCAAATGTGAGTTTGATTGGGTAAAAAGCAAGGAATAGCCTAATTATCTAATTCAGTTTCTTTCATTCTGGTTTCGTATTCGTCAAGCCATTCCATGTGCCACGAATACGGGCTGTCGGTTATGACAATGAATTTCCTGTTATTATTGGGATCGCTTGCAAGCTTCTTCGCCCTTTTTGTCCTTTTATGGTTCAGTATCATTTTTGATAGCGGGTTCATAATAACACCTATTCGTTGTTTTTTACTGCAATCTTCTTCAACCTGTAATGGCTTACCACTGCACCGTATTTTGGGTCTACGTTCTTGGCAAGATATTTCTCTAAATCGTCTGGCTCATCATGGTCATAAAATTTAGCCTTGACCATGAAGCCGCCGTCGCCTCCAGTTACGCATACCTCTTTTACCCTATCTAAATCTATTATCTCCTTTGCAAGCTGTTCGGTATCCTGGTTCTGTTTTGGCTTAAGAAGGTAAAACTTGTGTGAAGGCCCGTGCATGCGGGCTGCCCTTTCCCTTTTTATATAGTTTTCAAATCCCATATTCTCCATATCTATTCCCCATTATATTGTTAATATAAAATTCAAGCTCAGATTAAGCTTAAACAGGTTGTTCAAAAAAAGCATTATTGGTGTTTGGAGGCGTGGGTGGGATGGGAAATGCAAATAAGAAGTGTTTTGAGCACAAATTCTTTTTGCTGCCATTCCAAACACCAACATATAGTATTATGGCGTTGGACATATTAATAGGTTGTGTTATTTATTCTAATAAAATGACTGTATAGTGGTTATTATGCTACACTAATATTAATTTTTACAAGAAAATAACATATTTTTATGTGTTATATAGATTTTTAATTATAAGCAAAAGGATTAAATATATTAATTTATATGTTATATAATATGGGAGAAATTCCTTCAAAGGTCGCAGAGACATATGCAAGGCTCAAGGGCGGGTACCCTTTCTTCATAGCGTTGAAATGCATAAACGGCAAGTACTACATATATTCGCAAACCACGACGAGCAATAGGAAAACGAAGAAAATACGGTCAGTATCGCATTATCTGGGCAGGATAAACGAAGGCGGCGCATTCATAAAAAAGAGGTCCTCGGATTTAGATGACATAAAGAATGCACGTGAGATAATAGAAGCATTCGGGGGAAAAGTCGTAATGCCCGA
>DAHXGO010000018.1:0-11075 GCA_027332905.1 Microcaldota archaeon
TATAGTGATTACTCTGAGCTTTGTGCTGCACGAGATGATGCATAAGTTTGTGGCCCAGCATTATGGTGCAATTGCAGGGTTCAGGACTTCCATGAATGGACTTATTATAACATTGGGATCAGGTCTCTTCGGATTCCTGCTTGGGATACCTGGCGCAACTGTGATATTTGCGCACAACTTCACTAAGAGAGAGAATGGCCTGGTGTCGCTTGCAGGTCCGCTTACAAATTTTGTTGTTTTTGCCGCGTTCCTAACGCTTTCAATCGTTATAGGCAATGGCTTGGGCACATACATAGGCACACTTCTGGGATATGGCATGTTCATAAGCATACTGCTGGCATTCTTCAATATGCTCCCAATAATGCCGCTTGATGGGAGCAAAGTTCTGATGTGGGACAAGCGTGTATATATTGCAACTGAAAGTGTGATATTCATACTGCTTGCTATGACCGTAGGGCTTGCCCTGACATTTGAATACCTTTTCGTAATGATTATGATTGCCCTGGTGTTTTCTGTTTTTTACAGAGGCATACTTTAGATTTATCAATGTGGGTGAGAAAACTAAGAGACCAATCAAAAAGCCACCATTGGGAGCCCACGATTTTAGTCATAAGCAGATGTCATCTGGGCATATGGTGATGTATTTTGGATTTTTGATATTTGGACATTAAGGTAAGGATAAAGAAGTGCTAAAAAGGATGTCTGTGCAATATATATAATATATTCAGTGCCTAATAGCATATCTAATCAGGTCTGGATAAGTGATGGTTTGGCTGAGGAACAACACAGATTTTTAAAAAAGCTCATATTCAAGCTAGTCAAAAGGCACATGGCCGGCGCAACCTCAGCCTCTGCTATAAAGACGCTGCAGCAGCTCAACGATAAAAAATTGGCCGGAACAGTGACTTTCTTGAATGAAAATGATATCACCAAGGTAAAGGCTAAATATAACGCAAACTCCTATATGCAGCTCATGAAGCAAATTTCAAGGCTCAACATAAAATCCGACGTGTCTATAAGGCCATCCCAGATAGGCTATGGCGTAGACAAAAAGGCTGCCGAGGAAAATATGTCCGACATATTAGAATGTGCAGAATCGAATGGCATATACGTATGGATTGAAAGTGGAATGCATTCCGATGGCATAGACCTATTGGGCATATACAAAACGCATAGGAGCAAGATGTTGTGTTTCGAGCTGCCCATCAATGCATTCTATAAATTTAATAATGGCATTGATAAGGCGCTTGGAAAAGGATGCAAGGTCAAAATCCTACCCTACAACACTTATGGATCAGATATAAAAACCGGCAAAAAACAAGTGCAGCGCCTTGACAAGATAAACAGCCATAAGAGGGAATTGGATGCGTATTCAGATATGGTGCGCACATTGTTGGATAAAGATATGCGAGTAACGCTATTCAGCAGCGATGAAAAGTTTCTTGCCCGATTTGCTGAACTTAACAGGGATTACAGAAGGAATTTAATATTTGAGTTGCCATTAGGATATAACAATAAACGCATGTCAATGCTCATGAAAAAGAAGATTAATTTAAGTGTGTACGTTTCGTATGGGAAGGACTGGGTGCCATATGCCATAAACAGACTTGCCGAGGGGCACATAAGGGACATTGCAAAGGCGCTTTTGGACGGAGATGGAAAGGTTATGGCAAAGCATTCGGGGAGGGTGCTCGATTGAATAGCGAAAAACACATTGATCTGGTAACTGGGGCAACTACTGGATTAGGCAAGCAACTGATAAAGAGACTGGTTGCAAAAGGCGATGAAGTAAGGGTCATACTGCAGACGCATCCAAGCGTCAGCAACGAATGGAAAACATTGCCACCAAAGGTAGAAATATATGTAGCCGATTTGACATTGGCAAATGATGCTGATCAGCAAAATCTCGAAAAAGCATGTGCTGGCGCGGATAACATATTCCATTTGGCAGGTGCAGTTTACAATTATAGATACACGAACGAGCAGCTGCTTAATACAAATGCGTTCGGCACAGAGAACCTGATGAATGCATGCACCAATGCAAATAAAAAATCCGGCCACAAGGTGCATGTCATATTTGCAAGCAGCTCGACGGTATATGGGTATAGGAGGCCTAATGAAACCCTGACAGAGGAATCGCAATTAAAACCTGCGAGCCCTTATTCTGAAAGCAAGGTTATTGCAGAGCAGATAATACAGTCATTCGCAGATGCAAACAGCAACATGGATTATACTACATTAAGGCTGTCAACTTTTTATGGTGAGGATTATAAAAGCTCGTTCAACAAGGTGTTCAAGCTCATAGAGTCCGGAAAGGCGATGTATGTGGGCGATGGCAAGAACCACGTATCGTTCATACATGAATCAGAGGCGGCAGACGCAATGATTCTTGCATGTCAATCTGCGCAAAGCCTGAACAAGGTTTATAATATATGCGACGGCATACCATATACAGTAAAGGAGCTGTTCATAGCAGTTGCAAAAAGCCTTGGCGTAAGCCCGCCAACCCGAGGCATACCATCCGCATTGGCAAGAATTACCCGAAAGATAGTCAATATCAATTATGACGAATACGAATTTGTTGCAAGCGATAGGGTGATAAGCATAGAAAAGGCGAAAAAGGAACTCGGCTTCAACCCGAAGACAAGCATATACAAAGAAGGCATGCAGCTTCTTGAAGAGTACAAAAGAAGCAAGCGATGATGGCTCTATTATGATTTTGTGATACTATGGCAAAAAAATCAGTTGAAAAATATATACATGAAATTTTAGACGCAAATGGGGCAATGCTCTTTTCTGTTATAGACCCGGTAGATTACAAAAGTGAAAAAGAAGCAATAAAAACTGCCGAAGCGGTCATAAAAGGTGGCGCCGACATAATAGTGCTCGGCGGAAGCATAGGCGCGCAGGGCGAACTCCTGGACAATGTAGCTACTGGCATAAGGGATGTGGTCGATAGCCCGCTGATACTGTTTCCAGGCAATATAGCTACAATAACAAAGTATGCAGATGCCATATATTTCATGTCGTTGCTGAACGCAAGGAACCCGTATTGGATAACGCAAGCCCAGATGCTTTCGGCACCATTGATAAAAAGCCTGGATATAGAGCCGCTTCCTGTGGGCTATATCGTAGTCCAGCCTGGAGGCACGGTGGGCTGGGTCGGGGATGTTAATGTAGTTCCGCGTGAAAAGCCAAAGATAGCTGCGTCACTTGCACTTGCGGGCGAGTATCTTGGAAACAGGTTTATAATAACAGATACTGGCTCCAACCCAAAGCTGCAGCATATGGGGCCCGTCCCTAAGGAAATGGTTAGGGCAGTGAGTTCTGCCATTAAAGTCCCATATATAGTGGCGGGAGGCGTGACGACTACATCAGACCTTAGGCTAGCATATTCCAACGGAGCGGATATAGTGCAGATAGGCACTGCGTTTGAAAACGCGGATAATGCCCATAAGCGCGCCCTTGCATTTTCTAAAATCGTAAAAGAGGAGGGGCGCAAAAAGATAAAGGGTTAATTGTATGCCAGGCATGCGCGGGATTTCAACCATCGAATTGGCTGCAATCGTATCTGAACTTCAATCGATAAAGGGGTTTTACCTAGAAAAGTTTTATGAAACCGGAAACGGTGAATTTAGGATCAAGATAAAGAATAGGGAGAAATACCTGAATATAAAGTCCAGGATCGGAAAATCGCTGAACATCGCAAAATACATTGAAAAAACAGACCAGCCAACTAATTTTGCCACGGCAGTAAGAAAAAGGGTTGAGGGGTCGGTTATAGAATCGGTAGGGCAATATAACAATGACAGGATAGCAATTTTTAGGCTCAGGAAGGGAGGAAACATTTTGAATCTGATATTTGAGCTTTTCGGCAAGGGCAACCTCGTGCTCACAGATGAAAACATGCTTATAGATATAGCATATATTTACCATGAGTTCAAAGACAGAAGCGTAATGCACGGGAAGGAATACAGGGCTCCGGAGAATACGCCGATAACGATTGCCAACATAGGTGCATTAAGCGATTTTTTGGCATCCCTGCCGAATGAGTATCCGCGCGGACGACGCAGCGCAGTATCTGTTCTTTCGATGACCGTAAATATAGGTGCCTTATACGTAGAGAACATGCTTAATGAGCTGGGCATCGACCCGAAATCCGATTATAGCGCATTGACGACCGCGCGCATCAAGGATATAGAGGGCCTTGCGGCGAAATTGCTAAATTATATCGAGGATCCAAAACCGAGGATATACAAAGATGGCGGTTATGTAGACTATGCGATATGTGACATAATCAAATATTCAGCGCTCAAGAAGACAGAATTCGAAAGCATATCTGAAATGCTTGACGAGTCCGATTATGCTACTACGAGCATATTTGAAAGGCATGAAAACAAGGAGCTTATCGAGCTGTCAGGCAGCATAGAAAAGCAAAAAAAGATACTTGAAGAGGCGCTTCCAGGCATATCAGACGCGAAGGAAGCCGGCGAAAAACTTATGCATAACCTGAACCTAGTGAATGAAATAATATTTAAAGCAAGGAGCAACAAACATATATCGGCAAAGGAATTGCAGGAAGAATTCCCAGACATCACAATAAAGGATATAGATCTGAAAAATAAGACAATAACTTTGGAGTTGTAGTTGTATTACATGATCAGGCTTACAATATTGGGCACATCGGGCTCGGCTCCGACAAGAGAGCGAAACCTCAGCGGCATGGCTCTGCAGTTTGACGGAAACCTGTTCCTGTTTGACTGCGGCGAAGGCACGCAGAGGCAGATGTTCAAGTACGGGCTCAACATATCAAAACTTAGGGCAATATTCATAACGCACATGCATGGCGACCATATAATAGGCATTGCAGGATTGGCTAGGACGCTTTCTCTTTACAAAAGGACTGCGCCTCTCACGATTTTTGTGCCACGGGGATTTGAAGAAAATGCAAAGATGCTTATACAATTCGATAATGCAACCTTTACCTACGAGATAATAGTAAAGGGAGTAAAGGGAGGGAAGATCCTTTCTGGAGACGGATTCGAAATCAAGGCGTTCGCGCTGAGGCATTCGGTAAGGGATTATGGATATATTTTCAAAGAGTCCGACAAATGGCATTTTATGAAGCAGAAGTGCAGGGAGTTGGGCATAAGGGGCGACATGTTCAAGAAGCTTGAAAAGGCGAAGCAGATAACTTTGGGGAAGATGGTTGTACGTTTTAAAGATGTAACAACATTTGAGCCAGGCAAAAAGATTGTATATGCTGCGGACACCAGGCCGGCAAAGAGCACAGTAAAAGCAGCAGAGGGTGCAGACGTATTGTTCCATGAATCTACATACGACGATGCAATGTCTGGGCTGGCGAAGGAGAGGATGCATTCGACATCCGGGGAAGCCGCTCAGGTAGCAAAGGACGCAAATGCCAAGAAGCTCATTCTCTTCCACTTCAGCACAAGATATAAAAATACTGAAGAGTTATTAAAAGATGCAAAAAACATATTCCCTGAATCTTATCTGGCGAATGATGGCATGCAGATTGATGTATAGGGGCTCGTAGTCGATTGGTAAGACGTCACGTTGACAACGTGAAGATACGGAGTTCGATTCTCCGCGGGCCCATTTTCAGTCTGCGGCGGTAATGCTTACTTTTTTGCCCTTCCCAAAAGGCGGACATAGCTGTCATACCTGCCGTACGGTATTTTGCCCTCTTCCACTGCCACTTTGACTGCGCATTCCGGCTCATGCGAATGGCTGCAGTCGCTGAATTTGCAATTGACGGCAAATTTCTCGAATTCTGGAAAATAGAGACGCAGCACGTTAGCATCAATTTCCGACAGCCCGAGCGTCCTTATTCCTGGAGTGTCGATGAGGAACGTAGATTTGCCTATCTGGTGCAGCGAGGTTGTCGTCGTTGTATGCCTGCCTTTCCCGCTCCTTTCGCTTACTTCGTTTACGGGAAGGATCTCTTCCCTTAGCAGCGCGTTTATGAGTGATGATTTTCCCACTCCGCTATTTCCCACAAGGACGCACGTTTTTCCTTCTACGCGCTCCATCAAGACTTCCATACCCGCATGCGTCTTGTTCGAAACACCTACTATGGATACACCTGAATCTTTGTACATGGACAAATCAGGGATTGGTGCCAGATCTATCTTAGTCAGGCATAGCAGCGGCTTTATACCTCCATACTGGCATAATATAAGGTATCTATCCACCAGGCCAGTCTGGAATTGAGGCTGTATAGTTGATGCAACAATTATTGCCATGTCTATATTTGCCGCTATGATATGCTCCTTCACATTATAGGTAGAATTTCTTGATTCATCGGCATGCAGCCTCGCAATTTTTGAACGGCGTTCGATTATTCCAACTATCTCCAAGCCGGTCTGTAAAACATCGTATACAACATCGTCTCCGATGGCAAGCTGGCTCAATATCTTTTTTTGATCCTTTGATTCTGCGCGCCCGTCCAGTAAATTTTCTTTTGACAGGATAGAATAGTTTGGGTAGTTCATGCTTGCCAGTACTCCTATATATCCACGTGTAGGCACTTCATCTGTATTATAAACCATCAAATTCAATGCATCTGCAGGTTTGTCTACAGTGTTCATTTTGCCATATCTGGAATTGCCCGCCCTTTTTTCTTTAGCTGAGCCCTTATTTTTCCTGCTTTCGGAATGGCCTCTTCCAATATTCGCCCCATAACTATCGTCATTCATCATGATCAAGCATTTACTAGTTCTGTAATAAATACTTATAAATGCATTAACAAAAAAGATACATTGTGAAATTATAGTTTAGGGTGCATGCATGTTCGAAAAAATGAGAAACGGATTCAGGCTTGGAAGCGCTACAAGGAAACTTATATTCAAGGACAAAAAGCTGCTTTTATACCCAGTTATAGGTGCGATAGTCTCGCTTGCGGTAATGGCTGTGCTCTTTGTATTGCTTCTCTTTGGAGGAAGCATAACTGCGTTCGCAAGCAGCAGCTCTGGCCTTAGCGGCGCTTATTCCGAGGCGTTCGGCATAATGGCGCTCTTCGCGCTCTACGTATTAACTACTTTCACTTCTACGTATGTTACCATGGCAATGTTTATGGCGTATAAGAGCCATAGGGCGGGTAAGCAGGTCACTATAGCTCAATCATTCATTGAGACAAAGCAATATCTTAAGCAGATATTTGAATGGGCAATCTTTTACGGCATTGTTCTGATGATAATAAGAGCCATAGAACAGAGGGTCGGGGGGCTTGGAGGCATGATAGTGGGGGGCATAGGCTCTATGGCCATAGCAGCATCGGCTCTGTTTGTGGTGCCAGTTATAATGGATAATAAGACAGGGCCCATTGCATCGATAAAGCTCAGCGCTAAGATGCTGATAGACCATTTCGGCTCTACATTCGGAGGCATGGTATATTCTGAACTCTACAGCCTTGGTATAATACTTTTAGGCGTAGCCGTACTTATAATGGGCGTTGCCGCAATATCGTTCTTGGGAGCCATAGCCATAATGGGCATAGCGTTGGGCATTGCGATAATCATATTTGGAGGCATAATAAACTACACGACACTCAACCTTTTCAGGTTAATACTGTATGAATACGTCAATGGAAAAGGCCTTCCAGAAGGATTTGATGAAGAGATGATAAAGAACAGCGTAACGCAGAAAAGAAACCGAAAAGCGGGCATGTTCGCCTGAAAGAAAAGAATGTTTTAGTAGATTATATTTAGGTGATATGATGACAGACAAAATAAGATGCGCGCACATACTGGTTGAAAAGGAATCCAAAGCAAAGGAGATATTGGACAGGATAAACAAAGGCGAAAGTTTTTCTAAGCTGGCTGAGGAAAACTCGCTCGATGGGTCAAGAAAAAAAGGCGGAGACCTTGGTTATTTCGGGCGCGGCGTAATGGTAAAGGAATTTGAGGATGCTGCTTTCAAACTTAACAAGGGCGAGGTTTCAGGAGTTGTAAAAACACAGTTCGGATACCATATAATAAAAAGGCTTGAGTGATCGCATTGACTTGAAAAGGTGATTTTCCTGCCTCTGGTCAAGCATCCTGTAAAAAAGCAAAAATAGCCACAGTAAGTAGCTCGAAAAAACAAAAAAGGGCGAATGCGCTAGTACCTCAGTGCCTATAAGAGCCATGACCGCTCCTATGCGTTCCGTGGTCATTTTCCCGATTTCTGCCTCCGTATCCCCCTTTTTTATGGTATCCGCTTCGGTCGTGCTGTCTATCACGATATCCTCCTTCGCTTCTACCTCTATGAAATCTATCAAATCCCCTATCACGTTCAGGATTGTGGAATGATACCTTAACATCTTTGAATTTTTCGGTATCAAGCGTTACACGTTCCATATTTATGTTGGCTTCGTACTTTATCTCGTCTATCAGCCTTCTCTGAGAATTTGTTATTATGGTAAATGCACGGCCCTCTTTGCCCATCCTTGCGCTTCTTCCTACCCTGTGAACATATGTATTGGACATGTCTGGCGCATCAAAATTTATTATGTCCGATATGCTTGGTATATCAAGACCCCTAGATGCTATGTTGGTGGCTATCAGGAATCGGGCATCGGCCCTGAATATACCCAATGACCTCTCGCGCTTCGCTTGTGTAAGACCGCCATGCAGAAGTATCGAGTTCAGGCCTTGTGATCTTAACATTTCATGTATCCTGTCCGCAGCGTTCTTGGTATTTGCGAATATTATCGCCTTCTTGGGATCGTACTTGTCGATATAAGCGAGAAGCATGTGGAATTTAGTATTGGGGCTCGTTATCGCATATCTATGCGTTATCGAACTTACAGTAAGGTCTTCTTCCTGGCCTATGGTTATCTTTTCCCTGTCTTGCTTCATGTGCCTTCTTGCGATATCAAGTATCTCCTTAGGTATGGTTGCAGAGAAGAGCATGGTTTGCTTGTCTTCTGGCATGTTGCTTATTATCGCATCAACATCATCTATGAAACCCATGTCAAGCATTATATCGGCTTCATCAAGAACCAGGTACTTTATTCCGTTCAGCTTAAGCGCACCGCGCTCTATAAGATCAAGTATCCTTCCAGGGGTGCCTACCACTACATTAACGCCTCTCCTTATTTGGTCTACTTGTACATTTATGGACGCGCCGCCATACACTGTAACGACATGCATGCCGAAATTTCTGCATAGCTTGTCTGCAACTCCGGTAACCTGCAACGCCAGTTCCCTTGTGGGCACTATGATTATGGCTCTCAATCCGTCGTTCCTTTGAAGCCTATTTATTATAGGTATCAAAAATGCACCCGTCTTCCCGGTGCCGGTTTTCGATCTAACTATTAAATCCTTGCCAGCCAGTACCTTAGGTATTGCTACCTCCTGCACCTCGGTAGGATTTAAAAAGTTTATTTTTTTAAGGAAAGCCTCAAGCTCGGGCTTTATCCCTATTTCTGAAAATGTCTTCACTTAAAACACGCACATAAGAAATAACTTCTTATAAACGATAGTATATCATAATGGTATATTATTTATACCTATTGTTTTGGCATTTGGCATGCGCAATTCATCTACAATTTAAAAGTCGCTGTGTTCTTGCCTTATGGGATAAATGAGCCACGAGTCCTTACCTGTTTCAAAATAAATCGCTTTTTCGGATAATTCATCGCCAATGGATGCTATGAATTCCTCCAGTATACCCATGCTTTTATGCTTCCCTACCGCCACCGTATATTTTATGTTTTCCGTGTAGTCTAGAGTAGTGCCGTCTACCCAGTATCCCGCCATGCCTCCTTTTTCGGCAGTATATCCCCCAAACTCCTTCAAAAGGAATTTGTGGAGCTTTGACTTCACTTCCTTATACTCATCCGCATTTATCTTAAGGGATGGCAAATAGAAAATTGCAGGCATACCTAGCGAAACTTTTTCATACTTCTTGCCTACGCTATTGGTGTTTCTTAAAATCGGGCCATAAGCAAAGTTTTCTCCAGCAATATCTTTCGTGTACATAAAAATACCGTTTCCAAAGCAAAATTTAGCCAATCAGATATAAATAGCAACGTGTATCTGCGTTCTACACACAGCATTAGGCACAAATAAATATTTGGTGGAATTTAAGTATTGCAGATATTATGGAAGCAAAAAAAGATAACGATGGAAATTCTGCATTATTGGAAAAGCTAGCGGGAAATGATTATGACGCATTCTTGGCGTTAAGCATGCTTTCCAATCATAAGAACGGAACTAAATACTTAGGAGTAGTTAAAACAATGGGCTTGGATCCAAATGGAATAAACTTTATATTCAAAAATGTTGTTAATTCAGACATAGAAAAAATGGCAAGGACGTTATCTGCTCTTGGCCATTTGGGCAGCGGCAACATCAAGAAGATTGCTGATTTGTCATGCAATGGCGACGGAAAACTCGATATTGGGGCGTTTATAGTCGTAACCTGCATTGCGATGGCCGAATATATAAAAAATCCCGTTTCTGAAACCCAGGCCGTAACAGATGTAATAGATAAGATTGAAAGAAGGGGATTGAGAGGTCGGGACATATACGATGATTACTGTAGTTTTATTAATGCTTTCATGCGTGCAGGAATTGGCAATAGTAATGCCGGAACATTTTTTGCCAATAGCATGGCCCAGGATCAGTATATATCCCATACATTCGTTGACGAAGTAATTGTAGATTACATGGAAGAATCAAGGAAGAGGGAACAACTAACCGATTATATAAGATAATCTGGCAATGCAATCAACATAAACGCAAACGAAACCCCTACGTTTACGTGGAGGAGAAGGTCATGTTCTCTTTGCCATAGCACCTTCTGTAAATCTCGAAATAATGCGATAAAATCAGTTCATGGGCTTCTTTAAACCGCAAAATCAGTTTGATATCATAATCTCTATCTATAATGAAGTTAAGTTTCATCCGAACCACGCATTCTGTCACAGGTTGCTCCCAACGGGAAGGAGCATCCCAGTATGTTACTGAAGAATAGCATATGTTGTAAGCTCCCTTCTGTTGTGTGGTAATTTCTTAAGCTGGACGGAAGGGTAGTTACGGGAAAGTTCACTATTGACCGAGTCAATG
>DAHXGO010000019.1:0-10696 GCA_027332905.1 Microcaldota archaeon
TGCTTAACATAGTCTATGCGCTTGGAATAATGCTGTATCCGTTCACCCCAAATGCAAGTAAAAAGATTTTGTCGTATTTTGGCGTCGGTGAAAAAGAGATAGGAGGCATGATGGGCAGGATTGCCGACAGGCCTGCGCTCAGAATAGATATTCCAATAACTACGATTTTTAACAAGGTAAGCGAAACAGAGCTGAAGAAAATGGAAAAATACTCTGGAAGCAAAAGTTAGGTTTTCAGATAGGTTTTGTCATTTGCCGAGGCGCTTTTTATTTATCTTCCTGTGGTGCAAGATGTCATTCTTGTAGCACCTGCTTGTGCAGTAATAGTTTATCTTTCCAGTTTTAAAGACGTACATGGAGCCGGTGCCCTTCTTCATCTCTTTTTGGCAATAAGAACATTTCATCTAAAACACCAAAGCCAAAATTTACTTGACTTTTATCTCCCTTGCTTCTCTGCTTGTGTCCGGAAGCCTTATTACATCTTTTACTTTGGCAGGGCCGATCTGATTCCTGCGTATTATCCTGCCTTTGTCCTTTCCTTCGAGGATCTTGCAAGAAACCTGGTATACCTCGCCATACATTCCGGTCTTAACTTTTGTGTTGACATCGACTATTTCAGCCAGGAAGCCATGAAATTGTTGCGTTTGGTCATCTGCCATGATTATCAGCTTTGCATTACGTTAGAAGAAATCACGCGCTTGCGCCCTCTTCCTTTGCTTCTTCTTTTTTCGCTTCTTTCTTTTCTTCTTTCTTTTCGGCCTTATTTTCCTCTTTCTTTGGAGCCTGCTTTTGCGAGGTTCCGGTTATTTTGGATATAACGTCCTTAATTGAATTTGATGCACTCCCTTGATCTTCCACAGCTATTGCAGAGCACGGGACATTCATGCCTATGGATTTGCCAAGCTCCTGCTTTGTAGGAACATATGAATATGCAATCTTTTTCTGTTCGCATATTGAAGGAATGTGTGCCATGATCTCTTCAGGCTCTATATCTTCTGCCATGACTACGAATGACGCAAGCCCTCTTTCTACGCTCTTCGTTACTTCGTTGACTCCTTTCTTTACCTTGCCAGATTGCTTTGCAAGCTGCAACGCTTCGTATGTCTTTGCTACAACATCCTTCGATACTTCGAATTTCACGTATGATTTTGCCATTTCAACACCTTGGTTTTAACTTCATCGGTAGTTTTGATTAAACTTAGAAGAAAGTTAATATCATTTTACCCAGAAAGCTATTTAAGCATTCCTATGCTTTGCAATTCTTCCATTAATCATGGACATTTACGCAAGGAACTGGTTGGGGGTCGGGGGTTCTGGCGGCTGGCCCTTCCTTGTCCTTATTTCCCTAACTATCTTATCCTGCAGGTCCTTTGGCAGTTTTTCATAGCCTGCAAACTCCATGTACCATATTGCCCTACCTTGCGTCAAGCCTCTCAGTTCGTTGGAGAAGCCCTTTAGGACCTCGCCTACAGGCATCTTGGCAGTTAAGGAGACCTGCTCCCTGTCCTGGGTTATTGTCCCTACCTGGCCCCTCCTGCTCTGCACAAATGTTATCACGCTTGACAGGTAGTCTTGAGGTATGTTTATCGTAAAGTTCTGCTTTGGCTCAAGAAGCGACACTCCTGCAGTCAGAGTTGCTGCGTAAGTTGCATTTCTCATAGCAGGTATTACCTGGGCAGGGCCTCTGTGCACTGGATCTTCGTGTATCGTTGCATCGACTATGCTGACCAAAAGGCCTGAGCATTTTTCCCTTGCAAGAGGGCCGTCCTTTACAGCTTCCTCAAACCCGTCTATCAATAGTTCCATAACCTCGTTCATGTACTGCACGCCGTGTGTCACGTCGGCCATCATGCATTTATTGTAAACATCCTCAACGTTTTTGGCTACGTTTCTGTCCAAGCCGGCGGCGACCATTGCTTCTATGGCGTTCTGCCCTTTAGGCTTGCCCTCCCTTATGGAACCGTCGTCTATAGCCTTTTGCACGCCCTCCGGAAGAGGTTCTACTGTAACGTAGAACTTGGAATGCTTGTTAGGTGTCTTTCCTTCTACGGGGCCAGCTTTGCTGTTTATCGTTTCCCTGTATATGACTATGGGCTCGCTAGATATTATAGGGATCTTGAAGTCGTCTTTCAGCTTTGTTTCTATTATTTCCAGGTGCAACTCACCCATGCCGCTGACAAGATGTTCCCCAGTTTCCTGATTAATCTCAGTAATTATTGTTGGATCCTGCTTTGAGAGCTCTCTTAGCGCTTCTATGAGCTTTGTAGTATCCCTCGAATCCTTGGCTTCTATAGCCTTTGTAACAACGGGCTTCGAGTAGTGTGTTATCTGTTCGAAAGCTTCTATGGGCTCTTCGCTCAGGGTGTCGCCTATGCTCACATCTTTAAGGCCGACTATCGCAGCTATGTTTCCTGCGGGAATCTCGTCGACTATAACCCTTTCCGGACCCATGTATACGCCTACCTGCTGGATCTTTTGGGTATTCTGCTTTCCTGATATGTAAAGCTCTACTCCTTTCTTTGCTATGCCTGAAAATACCCTCCCTACTAAAACTTCGCCGCTATGGGGATCGTACGTCATGTTGAATATCACGATGTTGGTCTTTGCGTTTATGTCTGCTGAGAGCATCGCCTTTGCCTCCGGATTCTCCAAATTGCCATGCCATATCTTAGGTATCCTGTATGCTTGGGCCTGCTTTGGGTTTGGAAGATGGTCTATCATCATTATAAGTGTTGCATCGTCTATTGGTGCGATTTCCTGAAGCTTTTTCTCGTTGCCTTCAGCAGTTAGCGCAAATATTTCCTTGAATGATACCTTGTATTTTTCCATTATGGGTTTTGATATCGCCCATTTTTTGGCTGCCGAACCGAATGCCACGCTTCCGTTGTCTACGCTGACCTTCCACTTTTGCGCAAATTCTTCAGGTGCGTACTGCTCTATCAGCTTGTTTATGTCGTTTATGAGCTTCAAAAGCCTCTCGAAGGTCTGCTCTGGCGTCAATCTGAGTTCGGTAAGAAGCCTGTCAACCTTGTTCACAAAAAGAATCGGTTTGGCTTTTTCCTTGAGCGCTTGCCTAAGCACTGTTTCTGTTTGGGGCATTACCCCTTCAACTGGATCTACTACGAGCACGACTCCGTCTACTGCGCGCATAGATCTTGTAACGTGGCCTCCGAAATCCACGTGACCTGGAGTGTCTATTAGGTTTATAATGTAATCCTTATCGTTGTAGATAAATCCTAATGATATGTTTGCAGATTTTATCGTCATTCTTCGATCTTTTTCTATCGCTTCAAAATTAGTATAAAGCGCATCCCCGGCTACTGCTTTTGATATTAGCCCTGCCTTTGCCAGCAATGAATCGGTAAGTGTGGTCTTTCCGTGATGAACGTGCGCTATTATGGCCACATTGCGTATGTTTTCCTGGCCTTTCATTAGCTTTACTATTTCGTCTACTACGTATTCCTTTCTTACCATAATTCAACACCATGAATTTATAAATTCGGCTACTTCGCGCTTCTTGCCATGCGCTCTATCTCGTTCTTTCTTTTTATGGCATAGCTGTTTATATCGTTCTTTGCTGCCAGAATGAGCTCGTTCGCCAGTGCGCCGTCTATAGTCTTCTTGCTTGCAAATGCACCTATTATCGATGCAGTTGCTATATTCCTTAGCGCTATATCAAGCCTCCTGCTCGCACTTATGTCAACCGGTATGTTTGATACCGTACCTCCCTGCCTTATCCTTGTTGTATCTTCGATTGGGGCGCTGTTCTGCAGGGCATTTATAAATATCTGCAATGGATTCTCATTCGTCTGCTTATTTACGTTATCGAATGCCTTCTCGACGATGTGCATTACCTTTAGCTTCTTGCCTTGTAGCACGCCCTTAGTCCTTATGACATGGCCGCCTATCTTCTTTCCGGTTCCGCCGCGCATGAGCGCATTTTCCAGCCTTTCGACTATATTTATGTTTGCCTTTGAAAACATCTTGTTGCTCGCGCGCCTGAATGTCGATGGGAAAGCCAATGGCTTCAGATCCACGTAATTCTTCAGGCTTAAGTCATCTACGCTAACTGCATAACTGTATTTCTTGAACAGGAGATTGCCTTCCGAAGAGAATTTGGCGGCAAACTGTGGCTGGGTTTGGGTCTTTACTTCCTTCTTTGGCTTTGCAGTAGCCTTTTTCCTTTTCGGCTGCTTTGGCTGGGCTGCATCGTGCACTGCTTCTGCATTAACATTGTTATTTTGTATTTCAGACATGTTGACTTCATCTCTTCGGTTTCTCAGCTTTTCCTCTGAGTATCTGCACCATGTTTGCGCCGTTGACTTCGACTACCTTGTATTTCATTCCAGGTATGCATCCCATCTGGCCCCTCTGCGAGCCTCCAAGGCCTTCTATAGTCACTTCGTCGTGTTCATCTATATGATTTATGGATCCGTCTCCAGGCACAAAGGCGCCTACGACCTTGCCATTCTTTATAAGCTGCACCCTTACGCACTTTATCTGCCCAGAGTGGGGCTGTTTCTGTTCTACTGCAAACTTCTGCAGGACCAGACCCTTCGCCCTTGGCACTGTGCCCATAGGGTCATACTTTTGTTTTAAGTGTAATTTTTTTCTTTTAAGCCACTTTTTCAGCATACGCTGGTGCTTTCTCTGCTTTAAAAGTTTTCTTGCTGCAAATTCGCCGTTGGGCATTTTATATCACTTTTTATTTGTTTTCTTTTTCTTTATCCTTGTCCTGTAATATGCTTGAATTGCCTGGCTTTATTATTGACAATACAGATACGGAAAATGGCTTGCCACATATTGCACCCAATTCGAGCGAATTTCCTTCGAAGGTGATTACCGAAAGATTTGATATCTTTGCAAGATGCATCACATCCTGAAGCGCTTCTACCTTGTTTATTGATGCAGCTACGATCAGCTTTGCAGTATTGCCTTTTATAGAGTCTATGACCTTGTTTATGCCCAAGGCTGTTTCTCCGCTGTCTACAGCTAAACGTATATCATTAGCAAGATCCGTCATTAATTTCACTTTGTGCGAGATACATTAAACTAGGTAGTAAGTGTATCAAGGCAATAGTAGTTATTTACAGAAAGATATATAATAATTATGCGAATCGCCGTACTAAACAGGTATTAGGGATTTGACAAATGCGGGTCTGCAATATTGCATATCTGCATCCTTCCCTGTTTGAATGATAAGGGCTTTCTGCAATGTATTTTTAGGTATTTACGGATGCTGTATGGTATAGTTGCACCCCTGCGGTTGTGCCATATTCCCGCCCAATATGAGCTTTATGTAGCCGATATAGGGAACTGCCCCTACAACCTTGCCGATTACATTGCCGATAGATGCAGGGTAATTGAAATATTGCATGTCCAGCCCCGGATTGTTATCGCCTTTTGTAAGCACATAGTATTGGCCGCTTGCATTCAGTATTGCATATGCTCTGTGCACGATGTATGAATCGCCTTCGTTGTAAAAAAGGTCTCCCGGCACGGTCTTGTATACTATTATCGAATTGTTCCTATCCCCGCTTATTGTAATGTTATTCACAGTTATCGAGGTAAGGTATGCTTCGTTGGCAATGGTGCCATTGCTATACCTTATTGCGCGTGCACCGCACGTATACGCAACTGGCTGGCTTTGTTGATTATATTGGACCAATCGCGAACCTGCGCTTGAATATAGCCCTATAGAATAGCCTGGTTTTATTATCTGCGAAATTTCAAGGATGCTGCCGGAATACTTGTATGCTATGCATTCCAGCGATTCCGCATTGGAATTTGATATAATTGATGCCTGGGCTTTGGTAATGTTTAATATGGGTGCTTTTATCTGTGAAATGTTTTCTATGCCGTGCACGAATATTAAATCGCCCCTGTGCAGATACGGCAGCATGCTGCAGCTTGGCACTACATCTACCGGGTACGCGGTATGCATGTATGTGCTTAACAAAAGCCATATCGCAGCCACAATTGCAATTGCTGCGAATATTTCTATAAGCATTTTTTTGTATCCTTCGTCCTTTGCGCCAGATACGAATTCAAGGGCTATTATTACAACCAGTAAAAAAAATACAGCTATGCCGAAAACCAACGACAAAAATGCAACTTTTTGATAAAAAAGATACAATACGAAGAGCAACGCTAGGATTATGTACAGCGGCCATACCGTCAACTTCCCCTTATTTGGCATGGCTTGCTTTGCAGCAGGCTTTCTAGGCGCTGCACTTTTTTTGCGTTTTTCCTTTTTCAATCTTACACCTATTTGCCCACTCCAACCAATTGTATGCCCACCGCCTTTGATTCATCATTCTGCATAGAGAACCCTATTGCAGTGTCTGCAGCCGATATCAGGGTGTCATTGTGGCTTACGACTATAAATTGTGAATTAGAGCTTATTTCTTTTATTAGTTTCGACAACTTTTTCGAATTTTCTTTGTCAAGTGCAGAATCAATCTCATCGAATATGTAGAACGACATCCTATTGCGCATCTGTAGCGCGAAAAGCATCACTATTAAGATGAATGATTTTTGGCCTCCGGACAATTCATCTACTGATTTTATCCTTCCTCCCTTGTCCTTCTTCCTTACGGATATCGAAAGCCCTGAATTGAATGGGTCTTTTGGATTGTCTAATGACATTACCACTTCGTCATCATAAGTGTAATTGTAAAGCTTTTGCATGTTCCTCTCAACAGCCTTGAATGTATCCATAAATACGTCTAGTTTTTTTGATTCTATTTCTTTTATCATGCCCAATATCGAGGTTTTTTCGTTTTCTAGAGTATCGAGCTTTTCTATGGCGCCTTCGAGATCCTTGCTTTTTATTTCATACATCTCAGGAGCTTTTAGGTTTACAACGCCCATTTTTTCCAGATCGTTTTTTAGGACTGCAAGCCTGCTTTCCAGTTCGTTTATGCTCCCCTTGGCTTCTTCAACCTCTGCCCTTCCGGAAAGTTCGGCTTTTATGTCGTTGAGCCTCGTTTGCGCCTGGGCTTTCTTAGTTTCTGCTTCTGATAATTCCTTTGCCAGCTTGTCGGATTCTCCAGTCAGCCTGCCTTTCTGGAATCCCATTTCAGACAGTGATTTTTCGAGTTTTAAAAGCTCATTGTATATCGATTCTGACCCTTTGTCATGTGATCTTATCATTTCTTCAAGCTCGGCTTTTGAAGACACCCCTTTGGCGATGTACGCTTCCTTTTCCTTCACCGCAGCATTGAGTTTATTTATAGTGTCTGACGCTTTGCGCATTTCGTCTTTTATGGCTGCAATCCTCAAATCCAGCATGTCATTCTCTTTTGAGACCGATGCATATTGCATTTTTAATGATTCCAGCTCTGCACGTTGCTTCTTTGCAGTCTCAATTTCTTCCTTGCTCGCTTTCGATGACTTCCCAGCATGGAGTGCGGTAGACATTGCTTTGTAGCTAAGTGCCTGCTTTTCTTTTATGGCTGAAATCTCTTTTGCCAGGTTGCTGCATTTAGACGCGTATGCCTCGATTTCACGTTCTGTGCCTTTAACTGACTTGCTTTTTGCATCTATTTCGGATTTGATCGTCAGCAATTCTCCTGATGACAATGATATGGAAGAATTCATGCGTTTTATTTCTATTTCGCTGCCCGCCAGGTCTACCTCGAGAGAGCCAACTGCCTTTTTCTCAGATTCCAGTTCAGATTCAACCATTGCTATTTCCTTTAAAAGCTCCTGTTTTTGGCCTGCAACCTTTTCTAGTTCTAATCTCAGCTTGCCGGGATATGCAACCTGCCGTGAAAACCCTCCACTGACGACTCCTGACGGCTCAAGTATATCGCCTTCCTTAGTCACATACCTTAGATTTCCGAGTCCATGCTTCTTTCCGTCTGCTATCGTATTTACTAGATAGGTATTGGCGAATACGAACGAGAAAACTTTTTCGTATTTCTTATCGAATTTCACCAGGTCTATTATTGGAGTGACGCCTTCTTGCACCGCAGGCTTCTTGCCGTATATGTCCGCCATAGGTATGAACGATGCCCTCCCAAGCTTTTTATCGCGGATAAGTTTTATCGCCGATGTTGCAACGCTTATCGATTCCACTACGAAGTAATTGAATCTGCTCCCCGCGGCGGCAATGATGGCATTTGAATACTTGTCTTCATAAGTGCATAGCTCATACGCTCTGCCGTGAAAACCCTGCTTTATTTCGCGCTTTATCTCGTCATTCATGCGGTCCGTGCCGCCTCCGCTTGCGGCTATCGCCTCCCTGATATCTATTGACTTTTCATCCAGTGCCGAAATAGACTTGGTTATGGCGGATTGCTTTTCGTGAAGTTCTTTTATCCTGATGCGACCCTTGGCTATTTTGCTTTTCACTGCATCGGCATCCTTTAGTCTGCTTGAAACAGATGCGTTCCATTCTTTGATCGATTTTTCCAAATCAGATGCTTTTAAAGATAGCATTTCTATTGAATCTGATGCTCTTGAGATTTCGGCCACGGCAGACAGGCGAGCGCCGTTGACCGAATCGAATTCTTTTGAGAGGGCATCAAGCGACTTTTGCATAGACTCATATTCCCCCGATGCAAAATCGTCGGCCTCTTGATTTTGATGAACTTCAATTTTTTCAATGCTTTTTGATCTAGATTCTATTTCTGCCCTTAATGAAACTATAATTTTTTTGTTATCTGCTATCCTGATACCCAAACCATTGTCTTCTGCTGTCAATTCGTTTATGCGTGTTTTTAAGCTTGCAATCGATTCTTTGGTCCCCCGCACTTCAGATTCTGCTATAGCCACCCCCTTGCTTATCTCGTCAAGATTCCTGTTAACGGAATTTACCTCAATTGACTTCTCGCTGAGTTTCTTCGAAAGTTCTGAGCGCAGCTTCGCAATATCCTCCATCTTCTTATCGATTTCAGATATAGATGACGACAAAGTTTTCTTCTTTTCTTCAAATCGTGCAATGCTGCCCATCGCATCTTCCAATGCAGAATATACTTGGCTTTCCCTCTTTTTCAATATCGTGTAGCTTATGCTTTTTATGGAATCGGATGTAGCTATGTACCGCTCTGCATCTTCTTTGTCTTTTTTAAGCTCCTCTATGAATCCGGTGCGTTCGCTAAGCATTATTTTTGCATTCCCTATCTTTTCTTCTACTTTCTCAAGCTCTTTTAACGAATTATTTTTTTTGTCATCAAATTCTTTTATGCCGGAAGCTATGTCTATCAGTCCCCTGCGTTCCTTTGAATTAAGGTTCAGTATCCTGATTATCTCGCCCTGGGTTATAGTATTTGTTTCATTGGCCCAGCAGTTGTTTGCATGCAGCAAATCCAACACATCCTGCCTCTTTGCCTTTTTGCCGCCTATCCTATATCCAATTTTGCCATCCGACCTTACGACTCTGGATATCTGGATTTTTTGGTCTCCGGAAAAATCTATTGTGACGTACGCCCGTTTTAGCTTTGTTTCCTTATCCGGCTTTACTAGATTGCTTATTAGTTTGCTTGAATTTGTGACCCTCATTCTTCTGAATGATGACTCCCCAAGCGAAAAAAGCAGTGCGTCGCATATGTTGGACTTGCCCGATCCATTTGGGCCCACAATGCAATTGAAGCCCTTGCTAAACATAATGTTTGCATGCTTGAAGGATTTAAAATTATGAATTGTTACTTTGTCAATATAGAGCACAAACAACACCGGCGCCACTAATGATTAGCATATTAAGATTTTTAGTGCTTGTCATATGGTTATAGTTGGCACATATCGCATGGTTATGCGCCTTCATTGTTTTGCGTTTGAACCTTTGTGCAATTTACTGAATTTTGAGATATGCAGCGAAAGCACAGATTCAAGGTGCTGCCTTTGTATTATCCCTGTAAGCTTCCCATTTTTTACTATGCCTATTATTCCGGCCTCGTATATCTGCATCTTGGTGAGCGCTTGAAATGGTTTGGCGTTGTACGGAATTACAGGCAAGGACGAACTGAAATATGCGATATCCTTCTTTATCATGTTGCCTACGCTCTTGTTTGATATTACAGTTGGCAGGCGCGAAACCAGCCTGAATTCGCTTCCTTGCTTGAATACCACCAGATGCGTATGGTGCGCTAGCATCTCATTGTAAAGGCTGCCCATCTTTACGCCAGGCTTAAGCATTATGTAATTTTTTGACGAGACTGCGCTCAGCGGAAGATCCGAAGTATAGTTGCGCACATATGCGGACTGCATTTCAGCCTGGGCGCCGCCATAGAAGAATATCGCAATGAATAGGTCAAATACCACTATTGTTTCTTTGTAGAGAAGAGAATAGCCATTGGACAGATATACGAATATGAATGTTCCAATGATAAAAAGGATTGTTATTACGTTGCTTGCCTTGACCGTTATTTCAGTAGAGGCAAAGAACGATCTCTTCTTTTGAAGGTAACTGCGAAGTATCCTGCCGCCATCCAGCGGAAACCATGGTATTATGTTGGAAGCTGCCAAAAGTATGTTGAGCAGGAAAAGAAGCTGGATTATGCTTTTTGCAAATCCTCCCGGCATTAATATTGAGATTGCGCCAAGCACAAATCCGAAGAAAAAATTTGATAACGGGCCAGCTAAGGATATCCTAAACTCTAGACGCGGTTCTATGTCGTCCATGTCTATTACCGAACCGCCGCCAAGAGGATATAATATTATCTTCTGCACAGGTATGTTGTTGTTTTTGGCA
>DAHXGO010000001.1:0-32226 GCA_027332905.1 Microcaldota archaeon
AAGTGGCTGTCTATATGGACCTCCCTATAGTTTTTCATATCACTTCTAAGCGGTTTAAATCTGTGCGGATCATCTAAAATTTGAATTAGTTTCTTGCGAATAATGTACAGGTGCTTGCGATTTTTCTTTGCCATTTTAGAAAATAGTTTATCCATATATTCATTCTTTTCTAATGCATAAGCCTGCATGATAGCACGTCGTATTATAATCACTTAAGCCCATACATTTTATCGAAGTCTTCTATAGTGCCTATTCTTGTAGTTCGTTGTTTTTCTAGTGCTTTTAACCTTTTTAGATAAGAGGGTTTAATTTTGGGTTCAAAAACTAGTTGCTCATATTCTTTAGCTAGCCTGTCTATTGCTTGGGACTTATCTTTCAGGCCAAACTCTGCCTTAATTATGCCCAGCACTCTATTAGCATTGTCACTTATATCTATTATTGCCTTAACCATATTAACACCATATTAATATAAGATTAACAAATATAAAAACCTATGCGCTCAAGCGGCTTTGTAGTTTAATTGTTTTCTGTAGTTTTATTCTGGCAATGTGAGATAATGAGATACAAATGCGATGCATGTAGTCAGCGTATTTGTTGAAACCGCTACGATGGCCTTCAATACGCATCTCTATTATATTTTTCCCGTCTGCTTTTCTTGCAAGGCGAATAACTACATTGATCGTAGTAATGCCTTTAGGAGAAGCCATAAAAGAAAGCGCCTTGGCCGGGATTCGAACCCGAGTCGCAACCGTGACAGGGTCGTATGCTAACCACTACACCACCAAGGCAAATAAAGCATAATACTTACTGCTTCATGTTTTATATATTTTTGCAAATAGCTGGCTGCTTAGTTTTCTTTCCCGTTGGGGCGAGTCGAACGCCCAACCTGCCGGTTTCCCTCAAATCACCCGATATGAGGCAATCAGACTACAGCCGGCCGCTCTGCCATTGAGCTACAACGGGTATTGTAGGCTTACTTAAAATGTTAGTGAAAGAACAAATATATAGTTATCCGTGGTTATTCCATTAGGCTAACCAGCATTTAAATACTTAAAAGGCTAAACCCTATAAGAGTTATTTGTCAAATGCGCAAAGGATACGATTGTATGCAATTTTCTGGAAATAGTAAGGGCAAAAATCCTAGGAATGCAAGGACGCTTGGCATAATAAGAAAAAGGCACAGGTTGCCCATATCAGCATACATAATCAATGATAGGATATTGCGGCTTGGATCTAGGCCAGGTTTCCTCGATGCGCTGCTTGCCGCTTTCGCATTCGTTGCTTTGGCTTTGGCATTCCCATTTTATCCAGTACTGCTATTGATACCTTTAGTAATAGCGATTTTCTTCGCCGGCATAAAGCATCCGTTTCTTGGATTGCTCGTATTTATGCTCTTTGCATTTCCCATATTTGTGTACCAGATGCCGCCCATAGCACTAATATTCCTGTTTATACTGAGCTTTTCGCTGATATATGGCTATATGCATTACAGGATGATAATATTTGCTTATATAATGCTCGCGTTGGGATTCACGCCGCTCGGATATATATTTGAAGTGCCTTTCATGATATTGACACCCCTAATGATAGGGTTTAAACGCGCTGCACTGGTATATATAGTCGTCATATTAGGCATAGCGGCATTTTCTGGCACCATAGGGTTGCAGAATTATGGATATATAGTTTATTCAGCTTCTGCAGCGCATGCGCCGATTGCAAATAACAGTGTTATCCATTACATCGAACCGAATAGACCGATTTTAATGATAAGCACTTTCAGCAAAGGAGTTTCAGACGCGTATTTCAGGTTTGTAAACGGAACAGTGCTAAACAGCATACCTGAAGTGCTAGGAATGCTTTTCCAAAGCATGATAGAGCAGCCGTTGTACCTGATACAGATCATTGTAGCAATCGTAACCGGGTTCCTGATAGAATTTTTTGCAGTCAGCAACAGATCAAGGTATCGGGGCACCATGGCAGGAATGTTTGGCATAGCTTTTCCGATATCATATATTGCATTATCGTACATATCCAAAGCGGAATTCGCCAATTACATGCTGCCATTAATGAGCTTCGCCATAGCAATAGCAAGCATATCGCTCCTGGAGCTGTACAACTTTAAGGTGGTAAAGGCATTAGATGTGCGCAAACAGGATATAAGAATGAAATTTGGAGAGGCCTTTGAGGATCTTGAGAGCGGCAATACTGATGAAACCTTCGACGACATAGGCAACTATGAAAACGTCAAGAAGGAACTTAGGGATTCCATCATATCCCCGATAGAACGACGGGGAGTCTCTAGGGCTTACAATTTAAAGATGATAAAGGGCATACTGTTTTTCGGGCCTCCCGGGACAGGCAAGACGATGATGATGAGGGCGCTGGCTAACGAGATACATGCGGGATTCTTTTATGTCAAAGCTTCTGCCCTCATGTCTGCATACTCCGGGGAATCCGAGAAGCTTGTAACTAACATATTCACAGTGGCCAAAAAACATACGCCATGCGTGCTATTTATGGATGAGATAGACTACATCGCTTATAATAGGGAGGCACAGACAGATGACGTGCACAAACATGCCCTTACGCAGCTGCTTAGCGAAATGGACGGTTTCGAAAAGCTTGATGATGTAGTCATCGTGGGTGCTACAAACGTGCCCAATGTGCTCGATCAGGCGATACTAAGGCCGGGAAGGTTCGACAAGATAGTTTATATGCAACTCCCAGACGCAAACGCAAGGAAGATAATTTTTAGCATATACCTCAAGACCATGCCTTTGTCGGATGATATCGACCTTGACGAGATATCTAAGCATACTGAGAGGTATTCTGGCGCAGACATACGCGCAGTATGTGATAGCATAGCGCAGATGGTTGCACAAGAGGCAGTTGCACAGCATAAAATATTGGAGATATCGCAGAAGGATATATTGAAGATCGTTGATAAGACCAAGCCGTCCACATCGCTCTCTCAATTGGACCAGTACAATATGTTCAAGGTAGAATATGAAAGGCTAAGGAAGGGAACATCGGATACCCGGGATGATAATTCGGAAAAACTTGACTTCAGCAACGTAATAGGGCTGGACGACGCAAAGAAGGCGATAGTAGAAGCGATACAGATACCCCTTATGCATCCAGACCTGCTGCAGAAGTACGATATAAAGACTATAAACGGGTTGCTGCTTTTTGGGCCTCCCGGAACAGGCAAGACGATGCTCATGAATGCTGTTACACAGGAGCTTAATGGGGTTACTATGCTACAGCTTGACGGCACTTCTATACAGGAATATGGCGCAAACAAGGCGAACAATACGATTAAGGAGCTCTTTTACACTGCATTGGAGAACAAGCCATCCATAATATTCATAGATGAAATAGACGGTATAATAAGGAAAAGGGAAGGGGCGAGCGAGGCGAGCGTGCAGATCACTACAGAGCTTCTAGCCCAGATGGACGGGATAAAAAAGACTTCGGGAGTAGTCATAGTTGCAGCTACGAACAGGCCGGAGATGCTGGATCCGGCAATATTGAGGCCGGGAAGGTTCGACAAGATAATATTTGTTAAGCCACCGAACGCATCGCAGAGGGCAGCGCTATTCAAGGAATACCTTAGCAGTGTGCCTGGCGTTGACGACTTGAATTACGACGCATTGGGCAAGGTCACTTCAGGGTATACTGGCGCAGACATATCAAACATATGCAGGGAGGCGAAGATGCAGGCAATTGAGGAGAATATGCAGACAGGCAAGGAAGCAGGCATAAGCATGGATATGCTCAATAAGCTCATAACTAGGATAAAGCCTTCTGCGCCTGACGCCATAATGGGAGGATATCTTGCATTCATGACGAAATATGGGCAGAGATGACGTGCGCGGCATCGCCCATTGCTTGAATCATGTTCCGAAGATATTCCGATGCATGTACTTGAAGAATCGCTTGCTTGCATTTTCAGATTGCTTCGCATATGAAAAGCACATAAAGCGTGCCGTAAAATCAGCTTTTCAAAATAGGAATAAATATATATTTAATATAAGCAATGTTGTAGTATTCATATTTTGTTTAATGGTGTTGGGATGGAAAATGAGCTTGATTTAGATAATGCATTGAAGAAGATAAATGAGAAGGGGACCAAGCTGGTCTGGCTCGGCATAGAGCCCACAGCTTATATAAGCAAATTGCTCGATATAGATTCTAAAGACATCAGAAAGATAACGCCAGAAGAAATAATATATTCAGGCAAGGATGACCTTAAAAAGCTTGAAGAACATGTTTTTGTGTGTTACCACGGCAGCACATCCGGATTTCTCGTAGATTACCTCAAAAAGACGCACCAGATAAACGGTTATAATCTTAAGGGGGGCGTTACATCAATTGTTGGGGAAATATTCTGACGCTGAGCTAATACTAAGTGCATAGATTTTATAAAGAAGCGCATTAAATGCCTGCGCGCGTCATTCCTTTACATTTAGGGCAAATACGCCATTGAGCTTGAGGTCAAGTTTCTTGGCTATTTCAGATTTTTCCAGGTTAAGTATAATTACGTAGCCGCCCCAACGTGAAGTCAAATCAGTAGAGCCGCATATGGGGCATTTGGCTCCATGGCTTATTATTATTTTGCAACTTTTACATACTTTTTCTTCCATAATGAAACACCTATTTCGCGGTTTTGCCGCTTTGCTTTGCCTTGCCCCTCTTTGATTGGCCCTGTTGCCTCTGCTCCTTGCCATAGTTTTGTATCCATTCTATTTTGCCCAATCCTTCTGGCTTCATTGTAAGCGCTATTTTTGAATCCTTTATTGACTTCTTGATGCTTACCGTCGATATCTTTGCATACACTATATCGCCCTTCTTTATGCTCTTATTAGACCTCTTAGATACGAATGCAGGCATCTTCCTGTCGAATGAGAGGAATACGTTGGTTATCTGTGAAACATGCACAAGACCGTCCATCGGGCCTATTCTTACAAAAGCCCCGAATTCGACCAATTCGCTAACGAACCCCGTCACTACCTCTTCGACTTGCGGGGTATATGTAAGCATATCGAATTCTACGCTATGATGCGTTGCAGGATCTCCTGGATATATGAGCCCATCTGAGATATTCCGTATATTGAATACCGACAGCACAAGCCCCATGCTCGAGTCCATCACGCTTTCATACTTATTTTCAAGGACTTCCGTTGCGACTTTTTCTATTTCATCGCCAAAATATTCTGGAGGCATTTTGAAAGTGTCTTTTACTGTATAAATCATGTACACGCATTTCACCTAAATTATCTTAATTCACCGCTTTTTGAAAGCTTCTTCGCTTCTATGCCCTTTGATTTTAGATTTTTAAATAACTTTGTATCATTAGTTATCACCAAAGAATCTGCATTCTTTGAAGCAGCATCTAATATCCAGGAATCAACGTATTCTGTCTTATTATCAACTTTAAGATTTTTATGTCTTAGTATTTTTAATGCAATCTTTGCTTCATTGGCTTTCGTGCCTTTATACGATGCTATCTTTTCCAATTCGGATATTATGCCATCCGATATCAATTGCTTGCGGAGTGGGTATTTTTCACTTACAATCTTAAAAACGTCCTTCTTGTATTTTATGCCAAAAAGTATCGCACTAGTATCTATTATAGCATATGCCAATGGAACACCAGGGTATAACATTATATATGTTTTTGCATAATTTAAATATTGTGGTGTGATGGGAGGCATTGACGATATAGCTTTTGATATCTTGACAAGATTCCATGTTATAGCGGTTGTTGGATGCTCAAGAAACGTGGGCAAACCCAGCCACGATGTGCCAGAATACCTGCAGCAAAACGGATACAAGATAGTCCCGGTTAACCCATATGCGGATTACATACTCGGAGAAAAGGCATACCCTGCGCTCAAGAATATAGGGTTTCCAATAGACGTAGTTGACGTGTTCAGGCCTGCATCTGAGGCCATGGATATCGCCAGGCAAGCCCTTGATGTGCATGCAAAGGCACTGTGGCTTCAAGAAGGCATAATAAACGAAGAGACGGAAAAATTCGCAAAGGACAACGGAATGCTTTTTGTCATGAATAGATGCATGATGAAAGAGCATTATTCGCATTCTATCAAGCAATGATTGATTGTTGCTCTGCTATTTCATGTCGCGCATCTTTACAATGCGTTTTTCCAATACTTTCCATAACACTACGGCATTGTTATGCTCTTTGTCGCTAGTTGAATACAACAGCGTTACCGGATCTGCCTTCTGCACTATATCCAATATTTTGTCGAAGCCCTTATTCTCTTTCAATTCCTCTTTATACTTTTTCTCGAATTCGGGCCATTTCTTCTCTTCGTGGGAATACCATTTCCTAAGCTCCATGCTCGGAGCAACATCCTTTATCCATAGGTCTATATTTGATGTGCTGCGCCTTATGCCGCGCGGCCAAAGCCTGTCGACAAGAATTCGAAGCCCATCATGAATATCGGGCTTTTCATAAACCCTCTTTATCTTTATCATCTTATCGATTAATGATTGTAAACAAATGTTTTAAAACCTTAGTAAGACTATCGGTATTATTAATGCCTCTGCTGAAATACAGATCAGTAGAAGAATACAGAAAGTATTAAAAAAGCTAATGTAGAATATCTACTAAATGGCGACGTTAAAAATGGTGAATTAAATGGGTCTTTTTGATAAACTGGGTAAAAGCCTTGGCACTTCTAAGGAACTGGATGTTGAAGAATACATGAACTCTGAAGAGATGGAAGATGTTGATGTCTTGAATGAGCCTGCGGATTTTTACATAAAGCCAGTTGCGTTAAAGGAAGAAGCAGACATAGCACTCATAGAGGGAGAGCTTGACAAGAAAAACATAATACTGCTCGATATATCGGAGATGTCTAAAAGGCCCAACACGCTTAAGTCTTCCATAGGCACATTGAGGGAATACATCACAAAGATAAATGGAGATATTGCACAGATAGACGACAACAAGGTAATATTGACGCCGCAGAAAGTAAAGATAATAAAAAGAAAGAAGCCGCAAAACAAATAAATGCGGTTTTCATCATTACTTTTCCTTCCTTTTTTCCCTTCCAAAAGCTATTGATATGGTGCGCAGCTCTTTTTTCGTAGGGCTAGACCTTTTAAGCATGTGCTCGAATGCCAGCGATACTGCAGGCTTGTCGCGTATTTTGTTGTTCTGTGATACATATGCGTCGAATAACTTTTTAACCTGCATTATCTCAGAAGGATCCGCATACAATTTGCATATTTCGTAGTATTCTTTACGAAGCTTGTCGCCCAGCAATGTATATAGCATTATTGCCAGGGCATGGGATATGTTAAGAGTATAATAATCCTTTGACGCCTCTATGAATAGTGTTGCATCGCATAACTTGAGCTCATCTTTCGTAAGTCCTGTGTTGTCGCGCCCTATTACAAGTACGGTATCCTTGGGATAATTCCTTATGAAACGCTTGATCTTTTGCATGCCATAAACGTTGAACATCGCGCCCTCTGTCTTATGCCAGACTGCAGTAGTTCCTATGGTGAATTTGCCATTTATAGCGGATTTGAAATCCTTGTATACCTTGGCATTTTCTAGTATATGGTGTGCATGCTTAGAGTATTTTATTGCTTGTTTGCCCTTGAAATTGCATTTTGGATTTACAAGGCCTATGCTGTTTATGCCGAAATTACGGAGCACTCTAGCAATATATCCAAGGTTTATCTGATACATCGGCTCTACGATTATAACGCTCAATGGCATGCAAAAACCTCATATCCCGCTCAGGAGCAGCAATGCTATAGTAAGGAAGTTGACCAGCGCATGCCCCAATATGCTCACATACAATGATTTTGTCTTCTTGAATGCATATCCGGCTATCAATCCAAATATAAATGCGGCAGCCAGCTCTGAAACCGATCCATATCCGAAATGCAATATGGCAAATATTATGGAACTGCCTATTATGCCTATCCTTGGCACAAGGAATCCCCTAAACAGCGTCTCTTCATTGAAAGGCGCCACAATGAACGTGAAAAGATATAGGTATAACGGCATGCCGGAGAACACGATATTGACGTTAGTTGGAAGGCTGACGTGCGTTACCTGCTCAAATATGCTCATGCCAAATTCAAGAGCCAATATGGCCATAAAGACAACTATGCCTAGCCCTATGTTGTGCAGCGTTATCTTATCGCGGCTCAATCCTAAGCTTCTTATTATAGGCATCAGCCTGTTGCCCTTTGCGAGCAGGTATGAGAATACTATCAGCGGGAAGAAGAGCGATAAGGCTATGGTCGAATTTGCAACATAGTTGGCGAATATCCCATAATAGCCATGCATGAAACTTACTGCAACTTGAGCAGCATAAGGAGGAAATGCTAGGGCCTCAGGACCGATAGATATAATTATGAAATATATCGACGAAAAGAGCAGAAAATAAAAGAAATACCTGATTCCTGGAAGCTCTTTGGCGCCCCCAACTTTTAGCGGAGATAAGATGTCTGGAGGCATTGAATTCATTTTTGCTGTTTCCCTATCCATAATTGTGCCAGATGGCATTGGAATATAAATCTTCTTTTCCGTTTTGCGCCCTTTAGCAGCTGCCTTATTTTTATTGGAGGTATTTGACCTTGCCAAGATCAACCGCCCTTGTTCTGTGATTTGAACTCAGTATAATGGCATTTGCCGCATGTATGCCTGTCTGCATGATCAGCCATCCTGGAATTGCACTTTGGGCACATCTTCTTCGGTGAATAACTATCAGGTTTTTTAGCAGATTTCTGCTTTGGATCCTTGGCTTTTTTGTCTTCTTTTTTATCATTTTTCTCTGCCATATATCAGCACCGTTTATTCTTTGGCATCTTCTCCGCCATTTGGCTGCCCTTTTGAGCTCTCTGATTTTTTCATCCTTTCGATTATAAATTTCGGTTCTACCCTCTCCAATTCAGCTGCGCTTGAATATGAATGCGCGATGCCTACGCTTCTCTTCATGCCGAATTCCTGGTTTAGCGATACTATGATAGTATTGTCAGGGCTAAGATTCAATTTCTTGCATAGCTCGCGCTTTGCATCTGCCTTAGAATTTGTGGCGTCATATCCGGTAATATAGAATTCCAATTCCCTCCTCTTCAGCATGCTGTTCTCCGTATCGTTCATTATTTTAAGTTCCATAAAATCACTCCGTCCCAGTAATCCTTGAAAGCATCCTCCTTCCCATGGCTTCCATAACCTCTACTTCGTTGCCGGCAGCTATCTTGCCTTTCAACTCCTCGGGTATGGGCAGCTCGTACACTTCGTAAGTTTCAGAATCCATGATCTGCGCGTTTGGGCCGTTTATCGAAACAACCTGCGCGCGCTTTTTCTTTATGACAGGCACTTCCGTATCGCCGTCACTCGGCTTCAGGAACGTTTTCTTTTGACCATCGAATATGCCTATTGCTGTAATGCGCATCTTCGCAGAACCGTGCTTGCCTGGAGAACTTGTCTCTATGTCCACAACCTTGCACGGTATCCCATCTATCAATATGAACCTGCCGACCTTTATTTCCTTCATTGATACTCTGAGTATTTCTTCTTCTGCCATATTAAAACCTGGTATAGATTTTGCTTAATTTCATTTCAAACGTAATTTTAAAAAGAAATGTAATTCATGGGATGACATGCCCTACCCGTAAATGATGTGGACTACCTAACTGAAAACCAATAGTAATATGAAACAAAAATGTATATATATGTTTGCGACAAAACCGAATTATACGGCGGGACACACTGAAATCTGCACTTATGGAAAGGATGTAATACCCAGATTTCCAGCGAGACAATTGCCCATTAGCTGAGAATATACTGGCCGATATGTATGAAGTCAATCATCGCCAAAGCACTTGAGAATTTCAGCCAGCATTGTTGGGAATACGCTTTGGCGTGAAAACGATTTTCAATTAGCTGGAAAATCTCGCTTTTATTATGTATGCCAGTATGCCTATGGCTCCAGACACCCCTATCTTCTTGCCTTCGGAAAACGTCCTGCCTTTATATCTTATGCTTACGCTCCTTATTGCATATCCGTTCTTTGAGAGTTTTACAGCAATTTCTGGATCAAGCTCCCATCCGTCCTGCCTGAGCTTTTCGCCGTGCAGCATGCCCAATTTGAAGATTTTATATGCTGCATTTATATCCTTTAGTTTTTGGCCATACAGCAGATTGAATGCCAAGGTATGCACATGCGTAGCCAATCCCCCCAGCAGGTACTTATGTCCGTTGTTGATTTTCCTGTATCCGAAGACGGGATTTTTATCGCTTAATGATGCAAGCATCTTTCTGTAATCCTCTGGGCAATATTCATCATCGGCATCTTGTATTATCACTATACCGCCCTTTATGTGCTCTATTCCCAGCCTGACTGCATGCCCTTTTCCTTTCTTGACATCGCTATATATGAGCATGGCCTTTTTTCCAGCGCCAGCCAATGCCTTCTTTATCTCACTTAGGGTATTATCCGCGGACTTGTCATAAATGATTATAAGCGTATCTACAGGCTTCTGCTTCAGAACCCGTTTTATTATATTATAAACAGTATTGCCTTCGTTATATACCGGCATTATCACATTTACTGCCTCTCCCTTGTACATTTGAATCACAACAAGCATTGACATTTACTTAATTTTATAGAAGGATAAGCATAAAAAATAAAATGCATCCCAATGGACGGGATGCTGTCTTGCTGGAACTTAATATATCTTGTCGATCCCTGCAAGGAAATCTGTACTTACTGCTGCGTTTGACGCTGGAAGCGGTGCAGTGCCGAACCTTGGCGTAACCCCGGTTATTATTGACATGACGCTTATCTTGTCGTTCATTTCAGGGGTCAAACGTGCGCCGAAGATAACATTTGCTTTTGCATCTATACCTTCTGTGACTTGTTCGCCTATCTTTGTTGCTTCGTCTATCGTAAGCGATGTTCCTCCGGTAACGTGTATCATTGCACTCTTCGCCTGCGATATGTCTACGTCAAGCAGTGGGTGCTGCAACGTTGACTTTATTACCTTCTGGACCTTGTCCGTGCCTGAACCAAATCCTATGTTTATGACAGCGGTGCCTCCATCCCTGAGTATGGTCCTTACATCCGCAAAATCTAGGTTTATAAGGCTCGGCAGGCTTATTGTATCTGCAATGCCTTTTACGGCATTGGATGCTATATTGTCTATCAGCTCGAATGACTTTTCCATAGGGATATTAGGCGCATAGCTCAGCAGCCTATCGTTTTCTATCACTATAGTCGTATCTGCGTTCTTCCTTAGCTGCTCAAGTGACCAATCAGCTTTTGCCTTTCTGCTTCTCTCCAATGCAAACGGATATGTCACAAATGCCACTACCAGAGAACCTTGTTCCTTTGCAAGTTGCGCTATGAATGGCGCTGCGCCTCCTCCCGTGCCTCCGCCCATTCCTGCTGCAATGAATACCATGTCGTATCCCCTGATTGCCTCCATTATCTTATCCTTGTCCGCTTCTGCACATTTCATTGCAACTTCAGGAAATCCGCCTGCACCTAGCCCGTGTGTCATATCTTTGCCTATGAGCAGGCGCTTGTCCGCATGTACTATATTCAGGTGCTTCGCATCCGTATTTATGGCTACAGTAGTCGCACTTTTTATTCCTTTATTGTAAAGCCTGTTCACTAGATTGCTGCCTTGGCCGCCGACCCCAACCACTACTATTCTTGCGGTAAATTCTTCATCCATGTTGTTTCCTATCATAGTATCCACCAAAAAATAAAAAGGAATCAGCCTATGATTTCCAAATCGGAATACGGCCCTTCCTTTTTCTTTTCATTGAGCTTGCCCACTATGCTGGCGCCCTTTACTCCAGTCACTATCGCAACAATCTCTATCTGGTCGTCATAGCCTGGGATAAGCCTTGCGCCCCATTTTATGTTAGCTTTTGGATCCATGCGCTCTGTTATTATCTCTCCTGCCTTTATGGCATCCCCTATGGACAGTGACGCCCCGCCGGATATGTGGATCAATGCCCCAGTTGCGCCCTCAAAATCGACATCAAGAAGCTTGTTCTTCAATACCGATTCCGATGCTATGTTTACTTTATCAGTGCCTTTTCCACTGCCTACTGCTATGAAACCAACATCGCCTCCGCCCATTATCGACCTTACATCTGCAAAGTCTATATTTATCAGGCTAGGCTGCGTTATTGTCCATACAAGCCCGCCCAAAGCTTTTGCAAGCACTTCGTCGGCCAGAGCAAACGCCTCGTTCATTGGCAGGTTAGGAACTAGTTTTACAAGCCTGTTGTTATCTAAGATTATTACGCTGTCGCTGTATTTCCTTAATTCTTGGATTCCCTCTTCTGCTTTTACCTTCCTTATCCTCTCAAGATCAAATGGATATGTGACCATTGACACTACTATGGCGCCTTGCTCTTTTGCTATCTGGGCGGCCACCTTTATAGATCCTGTGCCCGTGCCTCCTCCCATTCCTGCACATAAGAATACCAGTTGAGCCCCTTCAAATACTTTTTCTATAAGCTGCCTGTCTATTTCTGCAGCCTTAGCGCCTATTGCAGGGTCGCCTCCCGCACCAAGGCCCCTAGTAAGATTCTTGCCTATAAGAACCTTTGTTATCCTTTCATCAATTATCTTGAAATGCTGATAATCTGTATTTACGGCGACAAATTCCGTGCCTTTTACTCCTGCTTTTATCAGCCTGTTTACTATATTGTTGCCTCCCCCTCCGAAACCAGCCGTAACTATTTTTATCTGAGAAGATCCGAAGTCCTCGCCTCCGGTGCTATTCGTGTTCCCTAAAATCTCGTTTACCAAGTCGCTCATTCAAATCGCCTTTGAATAAAAAAATTTGTCACTCAACCTTTAAAAGCTTTCTGTTTTTGCATGAGATAATAGTAGTTCTGCTTTTGGGGCGACGCCGCAATATCCGCATTTTCTTTAGCTTAATTTTGTGAATTGACGTTCTTAGATAAACAGGCCAAGCAGGCGCACGCAGAAAGGACATGGCGGCTCACTTGCCACTTAATACCGAGGATATCCTGCCCGATTGATTCAACACCGCATAAAGCGAATAGTTTGCGTTTACTGCGTTATAGGTTATAACCCATGCATTATGCATGCTTGTATTTATGGGCAGGGTGCTATCGTTCAGCGTGTAATAGAATTTTGCCCCCACATGCGTATTATTGTACCCGTACTGATTTAAGTAGCCCATCATCGCGGGGTTTTTCTGCTCATATACTTCAGTTATTGCAACGGCAGGGTTGCCGACCACATACGATGATGAATATGCAGATCCAGATATGACGCAATTCCCAACGTACTTGTTGTACAGGCTTGGAAGAAGAGTCATAGCAGGATAGTCAAATCCTTCTATAAGTAGTGTAGGGCATGCGCGTGTACTATTGGAAATTAATCTTACAACTACGTCCCAGCTGCCGCTTTCTATAGATGACGGGGTCACATTTATTATTTTTATTGACGAGTTAGGATTCTGCTGCTGCAGGTCTTTGATCACGTAGCCCTCGACAGTATTGGAGGTGAGCGCAGATTGGTTGAGGTGCTGAGAAAGCACGTATGCAATTCCGAATATTGCAATAAGCAGTATTGCAAATACGGCTATCTTCGATATTAATTCCATATTTTAGATATGCATACTAAGAAATTTAACTCTTATTAGATTAGATGCATATGTTCGCATTCTGTAAACTATACAATAAACAGTTCAACGCGGATGCGGGCGGTGCGCTGGACATAATGAAAAGGCATCTCCAAATCATGCTGCAGCGGGGCAGCAGCATGGTGGTGGTTGGTGCTCTGGGCACACCAGGCAATATATCCTTGGAATTAACACAGCTGATGCAATGATGCCAATGGTTGAAACGAATCTTGAAACCGTGGGGAACCCACAGAATTTATTTGTAGGGGGATGTCAGCGATCTATAGACAGATACAGCAGTATCGCCTTTGCAATCAGCATCTTGTTTTTTGCCTGCTCCCACACTATGCTCTTAGGGCCGTCAATAACATCTGCAGATATCTCTTCGCCGCGATGCGCAGGAAGGCAGTGCATTACTATAGCGTCGGAATTCGCCATGTCCACCGCATGTTGATTTACCTGGTAGCCTGCAAATAGTTTTTTCCTTTCTTCGGCAATCTTTTCCTGGCCCATGCTTACGAAGGTATCAGTATATATTACGTCCACATTATCCATCCCTTCTTCGATTGAAGCCGTAACCTCGACATTGCCATATTCCCTGGCCTTGTTGAAGTAGGTGCTGTTAGGCAGATATCCGTTTGGGCCTATAAGTACCATGTTAGAACCTAATTTTGATGCAGTTATCATAAGCGAATTTGCAGTATTGCTGGCTATGTCGCCAACGAATGCAATCCTTATATTATGAAGGTTTTTCTTGTGCGCCTTTATAGTGTACATGTCAACCAATGCCTGCGTAGGGTGCTCCAGGTCAGTCAATGCATTTATTACAGGCACTGAAGAGCATTCGGCCAATTCGATAAGATCGTCTTGATTATACATCCTTGCAGCTATAAAATCGGAATAGCTGCTCAATACTCTTGATGTATCGCCTACTGATTCCCCCCTGGAAAGGTGGGTAGTCTGCGCATCTATGTATACGGATTTGCCGCCCAGCTGTGCCATCGCTGCCTCAAACGACAGGCGTGTCCTCGTAGAAGGCTTCTCGAAAAGAAGTGAAAGAATGGAATTTTCTTTTATGGCAGTCTCCTCCTTATTCTCCTTCAAATTGTCAGCTATTTCGAATATCTTGTTAATCTGCTCCTTTGAAATGTCGTTGGAACTTAGTATATTCAAAATCAACCACCGAATATGGCGCCGAAACCCTGGTTTGCCCTGCTTTCTTCATCGTGTATTATCGCAATTATTTTATCTTCAGATTCCTTGCCTGACCGCTTCACAGTCTTGAACTCCTTTGAAAACCGCTCTTCTGCCAATTTAAGGAAATCTTCATTGGCCTTTAGATATAGATAGTATTTGTTCTTGTCCAAGCTGACCGAAAGACCATCCCTGACGCTGTATTCCTGCCTTGCAAATATAGTGTTGGCATATTTATCTCCAGCCAGGTTCTTGAGAGCAGCATCGTCTAGTGTTTTATCTAAATACGGGTCGTATTCCAGCACCTTCTTGAGTGCAGGGTATTCCTCGTTATCGCATTCGTAAACGTGTTCAGGCATTTTGCTCATCCAGTAGTCTTGCATTAACAGTGCCTTCCCTGCCTGGCCTGTTGATGACCACGGCCTTGCCCATGTCCGTGTTTATTATCGTGCCTTTGGTTATTATATTCTGCCTCGCGAAGTTTCGATTGTTCTTTGATTCAAGCACGCCTTTTATTGTAGCTTTTTTATACCCTTGCTTAGTGAGCAGATTTGCTATGCCGGCTTTTTTGAGCTTCATGGACACATTGCCGCCGCGGCGCCTGATAGGTGCAGCATCGTCCTTCTCAGCTAATTTCGTAGCAGAAAAATAGTTGCCTGCTTCGCTTCTGTGCCTGTCGCGGAACTTGATCTTTATTTTTCCATTGCCGCTGCTCTTTGTGCTTGAACCGGCGTGTACCTGCCTGCTAGATAAACTCATTTAAATTACCTCTATAGTATACGTATTATGTAGTATGACGTGCAAACTGCTTCGCGCATTAAAAAATTCCGCGTGCAAACTGCAGAATTATATTAAAATAAAGAAATATAATATTATGCCTTGACCATGTTTTAGAAAGTTGAATTCTTAAATACTTTTGTGCAGATAATAAATCTGTAGGGACTTTCTCTTTTCTTTCCTATTTGTAGCAGTAAAAAATTAGCTGTAAATGGGCCTGTTTTCAATAGGCCACCTTGCGTAGACTGCCTTTCAGGGGGACAATACTAGATATATTATTTCACCTTGGGTAGAATTGGTTTATAGGAGATTTGCGATAAACAGCATTGCGGCAGCTACCTATAGATTGAGAGAAGGGATAAATATCTAAATTTTAGTTATATACTGAAGATCAGTGATGCTTGTGGCGGACAATAGCAAATACAATAACAAAAAATTTGACCTTGATATAGTTTCAAGGGGCAGCATAGAGTTGTCAAATGAAGCCCATAAGCGCTATTTTAACCTATTTAGTAGGCAGAGGTCGCTTATAGACGAATTCAAAAAGAGGATATCGAATTCCAGCAACAAAGAGGAACTCTTAATGGCAAGGCACATTTATCGGGTGGGTGTTTTGTATGAATATAGCTTATGCATAGAAAATATCATAGCGTTAGCAGAAAAGGACCTTTCTGGTGGGGAAAAGGAAGAGAAAGCTAAAGCAGCTATAAAGAGGGATTATTCAGAGTATATTCATGACATATCGAATGCCAATCTCATTTGGAAAGAGGGATTATTAGGTATGATAAATAAGAGCGACAGTTATATACGCAATGCCATAAAACAGATCGACAGAATATACAATATAAGATTTGTCAGCACAACGTTGAGCAATAGGATGTTATCAATGATGCTCTTAAGTTTCATAGACGAAACTAAGGTAATGAAAGAATTCGACGAAAAGCTCAAGATATTCATCGACAGGATGAACGTTAATCGCATATTTAGGGTATAGGATAGCGCTAGCATGTTGCGGCGTTATTTGCCATGCTTATTATTCTTTGTATCGAAGACCTCATCCAAGTCCAATTCCCTTATTTCTGCGATTCCTTTTTCTATGCCGCGCTCGCTATACTCCGGAAAGTCGACTCCGCTCACGACTATCATTATGCGAAGCGATTCCTTTTGCATGCCTTCTTCTATGCGGGCGCCCCATTTAAGCATTGCATCGGGGCTTATTCTGCTCGCCACCTCCTGAAATACGGATTCGGCTTCTCGCAGCGTCAAGCTTTCGCCGCCTATTATGTTTATCAGCGCCTTCTTTGCATTGCTTAAGTCAACGTCGAGCATAGGGCTTTTTATGGCATTCTCCAATGCAACTATTGCCCTGTTCTGCTCCATATTTGTAGCCATGCCTTCACCTGACCCTATGACGCCATAGCCTCCGTCCCTGAGTACCATCTTAAGATCTGCGAAGTCTATGTTGACCATGCCTGGCTTGGTCACCATTTCGACTATGCCCTTTGTGGCGCTGGCCAGGACTTCATCAGATACCCTGAATGCCATGTTCAGCGGAAGGTCTGGAGCTATGCTTAGCAATTTGTCATTATGTATTATTATTACAGTGTCAGCTACCTTCTTTAACCTAGAGAGCCCTTCAAGCGCATTCCTTACCCTTGTTTTTCCCTCGCTGGAAAAGGGCAGCGTAACTATAGCTATTGTGAGCGCACCAATTTCCTTCGCTTCGTGAGCGATCGTGCTTACCGAGCCAGTACCTGTACCTCCGCCAAGGCCGCATGTCACAAATACCAGATTTGCATCGCCAAGCACGTGCTTTATCTCGTCCTTGCTTTCTATAGCGGCTTCTTCGCCGACCTTTATGTCGCTGCCTGCGCCCAGGCCTTTGGTAATCTTTTTCCCAAGAAGCAGCTTGCGCTCAGCCGTAGTCTTTATTAGATGAGGTGCATCGGTATTCATCGCAACAAGGGTCGCGCCGTCTATGCCCAATGCTGCGAGCCTTGTAATTGTGTTGCTGCCGCTGCCTCCCGTGCCTACAACATATATTTTCGGCTTTGCACTCTCTATAAATCTTAGAATATCCTCGTCGTCGATGCTTGAAGAAACAACCATAAAATTACCTTTTTCGATGTCGCCTGATTTATATTCCTTAAAAAAATCTAAAAAGATTGGTGAATTTAATCAGTACGTTGATTTCTGCATTACCTGCTTTTCGCCAATGGCAGATACGCTTTCGTTTTCCTTAAGATCGCGCAACATGCTGAAAATAGATCCTTTTCCTGTTCGCGTGCTGATAGGCATCCGAAGCTCTACTGCATATGGAATGCGCCAAACGTCATTACATATATCGTGGTACGTGTATCCATATCTGCTGAGCTCTATCTTCAGCTTATCCGGCTTTTTGGGGCGTTTGTCTGTCACCAATATAGTATAATATGGATCGCTTTTGCTGGAAGACATGAATGCTTCCATTTTTTTAAGAAATTTTTCATCTATGAAGGCACTGCCATGCGTTTCTATGAGTATCTGGGAATTTTCATGCTGCATGCCAAGCACAAAATCAGGGGTATACGTTATTGCCTTATCGCCCAGAGTCAAATAAAACTTCGTTTCCTCGTACGTGTAGGGTATATTTAGGATATATAGTGCAACCCCCATGGACGCTTCAAAATTAGATTTGAACCTGTAGCCGTATTCTTCCCCTATTGTTCTGCGGAGTATTTGCTCGTACCTGAGGCACTCCGTCGGTGCAGGCATTAATAGCATTTGCATAATAAGGCATTTAACCTTATCTATCATTTTGTATATTTGCAATGTATTTAATGTGTAGTGCTGCTAAAATGTTTATGGGTCTTAAAATCAATGCTTAGGTGATCAAATGAATAAAAAGGATACGAAGAATGGCCTTCTGAAATACGACGTTAGGGACATAAAGCTAAAGAACAATATGTCTGTGCCTGAACTGATAGACGCCATGGATGATATCGGCGGATTCTCGGCTCAGCACATGGTTGACGGCATAAAGATAATAGGCAGGATGACAAAGGATAAAAAGTCCTTTAACTTCCTTTCATTCCCCGCGGACATAGTTTCTACCGGAACACGCGGCGTTCTTGCTGGCGCAGTAAAGCATTTCAATGCAATAATCACCACGGGAGGCACGCTTGACCACGATATTGCGCGGGCTTTCGGCGGCAAGTATTCGGTCGGATCGTTCAAGGCCGATGACGCGAAACTGCATTCGCTGGGAATTTATAGGCTCGGCAACGTCTTCATAGAAAATAAGGAGTATGGATTGATGGTCGAGAATGCATTCAACGACATAATGAATGATATATACACGTCGAAAGATTACAAAAAGGAGTATAGCCCAAGCGAACTCATATACGAATTCGGAAAACGCATCAAGGATCCAAATTCAATCTTAAGGCAGGCATATCTGCACAACGTTAAGATATTCAATCCGGGCATAGTTGATGGCGCATTCGGCACACAGCTGAGCATATTTTCGCAGGATCATGACTTCAAGCTAAATGTGCTAAGGGACGAGCTTGAACTGAGCAACATTGCATTCGACAACAAGACAACGGGAGCGCTCATGATAGGAGGGGGCATAAGCAAACACCACGTAATATGGTGGAACCAGTTCAAGGGAGGGCTGGACTACGCTGTCTATATAACCACGGCGACGCAATATGACGGAAGCCTTTCTGGAGCAAGGCTCACAGAAGCAGTTTCGTGGGGCAAGATAAAGGAGGATGCGAAGTATGTCACCATAGACGGAGATGCGACAATAATACTGCCGATAATGTTTGCCGCGCTAAACCTGTTTTGATATTCGCGCATTCGGGGCTTAAAGCTTTATTGCGTCCCCGACTTTCGGAGCATATGCATCGAAGCCCTCAGCCCTGAGTTCTGATGCGAACCCGGTAGTGTTTTCCTCGCTTCCATGTACGCATATGACCACATTCGGCGCGCTTTCCCTTACATATCTGTAGAGGTCGCTCTTCCCGCAATGCGCTGAAAAATCGTAGGTGCTGACAGGCGTTTTTATTGACTTGAATGCATTGCGTATTTTTATCTTTCCGCCGTCGAGAAGCATGCGACAGTTGGTGCCCTCCACCTGATATCCTGTTAGGAATATCTTCGAATCCTTATTAAGCCTGGTTATGTAGTCCAGCACGGGACCGCCACTGAGCATGCCGGCAGTAGTGAGTATTACAGATGGCTGCCCCATAGCCTCTTCGCGCATGTCCATGGCATCTATGAAATTGGCTTTTTCTACTGCCTCTGCAAGCAGATCATAGTTGTCTATATAATCCGGAAATTCTAGGGCGATCTTCGTAGCTGCGCGAGCCATTCCGTCCACATATGTCGACTCTGCAAGTCCATTCTTGTGCAGCAACGCAAGTATCTCTTGGCTCCTTCCAACTGCGAATACAGGAATGAGCGCAGTGCCTTTGCTTTCGAGCACCGTCTTTACATCTTCTATGAAGCTCTTTGCGAGCTCGTCCCTGTTTGGATGGTCGCTGTTCGCGTATGTCGATTCTGTTATAAGCACGTCGCTCTTCACAATCTCTGCGCCCTTGTGCAGCAGCTGGCTATCCATCTTGTAATCCCCAGTATAGACTATGCGCTTGTAGTCCTTTGATGTAGGATTTTCTATCAGCGTTATTGCACTGCCGCTGATGTGCCCGGCATCATAGAGTGAGATGTCGAACTTGCCGAAATGCTCCACCTCGCGGTATTCCATCGATTGGTAATGCTTCATGAAATCCTTGTACTGCTTCCTATGAAAATTTATTTCAGCATGCTGATCCCTGGCGATCTTAAGCGTATCCTCAAGCAGCAGCATTGTCGTCTTTTTGGTTGGCTCTGTCCCAAATATGGGCACCGTGAGCTTGTTGTATATCGACGGGGAATCGCCGCTGTGGTCAAGATGCGCATGGCTAAGCACCATCGCGTCTATGTCAGGCAGGCCTATCGGAAACTCGTGTTTCTTGTCCTCTACTTTCATCCCGTAATCGAGCATTATCCTGCGCCCATCCTCCACCATTATGGATGAGCGTCCGACCTCCTGCGCGCCGCCAAAGAATTTAAATTGCATGGTATATACCGATTATAAAACAACTCCTGAAAAGAAGTCATAGTTGATTATTTAAAGAAATTATATAAATATTCTTATCCTATATTGCTGTGTTGTTACTTTTTAGAGAATGATATAATGGCGGATGAAATAAATTTTATGGATTTAATGGCGCTGAAGAAGTTGTCCCCTGATTCGGTTGTGGAGAAATTTGGGGGTTTGGTAAATTCGTCCTTCTTTGATGCTTCAAACATGCTAGGATCGTTGAAGATAAAGGGGCTCGTCGACTTTACGACCGCCGTGCCTGGGCAAAACCACATTGAGATAACGGATATAGGAAAGCAATTGCTTAACGATGCTGAGGCCAAAGCGGCGCTCCCGTTCGATCAACTCGATCTTGAGATACTAAAAAACCTTTCTGGCGGAAAGAGGAGCATGAATGATATAACTTCTGCGCTCAATATAAGGCCAAAGGATCTTGCCATGCATATAAACAAGCTATCCGTAAACCAATTCATGAATGCGGAATTTAGAAACGGCAATATTGACTTAATGCTTACCGAAAAGGGGTTCATGCAGGCCAAGGAAGGAATGCCGCGTATGCCAGCGGAACAGCATGCAGCGAATGCGAATGCCACACAAGCGCAAGGCATTGCAGGTGCAGGCAGCAATGATATCATGAACAAGCCGCAAAGCGAACCTATGATCCCGGATGCCGGCGCAACTGGCACACATGCCGGCGAAGCAGGGGCAGTACACGCATATCAGCAGCATGCTGCATCGCAAAGTACAGCAGGGCAGGCGCACACGGATGAAAAACAGGCGGCGCCACAGCAGGCAACTGCAGAAAGAGCGCAGGCGCCAGGCAAGCCAGACATGCAGGAGATAAAGGACATACAAAACCAGCTTTCCTCCAAAAACAGGAAATCGCATAGGGTATGGTATGCAATTATAATCATATTTGCAATCATCTTGATAATAGCTTTGCTCGATAAATTCGGCATAATCAAGATTTGATTCAGTGGCGATATTGTGGAGCTAATAGACTACATGGAAGCGTACAATATGCTTAAAAGGAACGGCATACGCGCTATAGATGCTAGATATGTGAGGAACGCAGACGAGGCAATAGGATTTTCCAAGGGAGAACCCATTGTGCTCAAGGTCATATCGCAGAAGGCCATGCATAAGACTAAGAGCGGGCTTGTAGCGCTAGGGCTTGAAAAGCCTGAAGAGATAAGGTCTTCTTTTTCAGATCTTTATAAGAAGGCGCAGAAGATAACGCCATACAAAATACTTGCACAGAAAATGGTCAAAAACGGCATAGAGATAATAGTTGGCGGAAAGACAGACAAGCAGTTCGGAAAATTTGTGCTGCTCGGTTTGGGCGGCATATATGTAGAGACGTTCAAGGACTTTGCAATGAGATCATGCCCTATAAACGGATACGATGCCAGTTCGATGGTAGAACAGCTTAGGTCTAAAAGGATAATCGCACCGGATGAAAAATCAGAGAGGCTTCTGGCAGATCTGCTCCTAAAAGTTTCAAAATTCTTCGTGTCTGAAAGATCAATAACAGAGCTGGACTTGAATCCAGTAATATTGCATGACAATACATACAGCGCAGTAGACCTTAGGCTTATCAGATGATTGCATGGCAAGACCGAAATATATGAATCTCGAACGCATGATGCACCCGAAGAGCGTAGCAATTATAGGAGCCTCATCAAACCCCGATAAGGTCGGCCACATAATACTGCAGAATTATATTGATGCCGGTTTTCCAGGGAAACTTTACCCGATTAACATAAATGCAGAGGGCAATATCTTAGGGCTTAAATCATACAAGAGGATAAATAATGTAAAGGAAGCAGTCGATCTTGCGGTCATAGCAGTTCCGGCGGCAACGGTGCCGTCCATACTTGAGGAATGCGGCAAGGCAAATGTTAAAAGTGCGGTCGTAGTAAGCGGCGGATTCGCAGAGGTGGGCGAGACCCATTTGGAGGATAGGCTTGCAGACGTGGCTAAAAAATATTCGATGCCGGTGCTTGGGCCAAATTGCTTAGGCGTAATGGACCCCCGCGCTAGGATAGACACACTTTTCCTGCCGACATTCAAGCTGGACAAGCCAAGCATAGGCGGAGTAAGCTTTGTATCGCAGAGCGGTGCAGTTGGCAGCACGATACTGGACCTGATATCGCACGAGGGATTCGGGCTGGCGCGCTTTATATCGTACGGCAATGCAACGGTAATAGACGAAGTAGACATACTGAATTATCTCGCAGATGACAATGACACTAAGGTCATAATATTCTATTTGGAAGGAGCCAAGAGAGGAAAGGATTTTATAGAGATTGCAAAAAAGACTACGCTAAAGAAACCTGTCGTTATAATCAAGGGTGGAAAAACAGAGGAGGGCGCCAAAGCGGCGCAATCCCATACAGCATCGCTTGCTGGAAGCTATCAGACATACGAGGCAATATTCAGGCAGTTCGGATTTACAATTGCAAACGACCTTGACGAGCTGCTCTTTTTCGGAAAGATATTTGAGACACAGCCTTTGTGCAAGGGCAATCGCATTGCCATAATAACCAACGGGGGAGGGACTGGAGTCTTGGCGACAGACGGCTTATATGAAAACGGGTTGCAGGTAGCCAAGCTATCTGACCAGTCCAACACAGCATTGAGGAAAGCCATGCCGCCCATAGTCAACATAAGGCTGCCTATGGATATGGCTGGCGATGCCGATGACAAAAGATTTGGCGCAGCATTGGATATAATATCTAATGACCCTGGCGTGGACGCAATAATGGCCATAGCCCTGTTCCAAACACCTGGCGCGGATTCGCGCGTAGCGGCTTCGCTGATACATTATGGCACGTCTATGAAAAAACCCATGGTAGTAGTTAGCCCAGGTGGCAGTTATACAGAGGTGCATAAACGAATGATGGAGAGCTCCGGGGTACCGGTATACGATTCTCCTGAAACTGCGGCAAAGGCGCTCAAAGCGCTCATTGATTATTCAAATTATATCGATAATGCAAAGAGGCTCTATGGAGGCAAAGCGCACAAATAGGGCGCGGGTAGCCTTGCAGCTGCTATGCCGCTATTGTATTCCCAACGCCATATCGCTATTGCGCCTCGGAAAAAATAATAATTTGATATCATGTCAAAAGTCCATTTTTGCCAATTGCCACTGAATTACAGAAAGAGTTAAATATTTTTAACTTTTAACATTAGACTTAAATAGATTTCTACCTATTTTCTAAGTGAATCTGCAATAGTAGACATTTAGAGGTATTTATCAATAGAGGGATTGAATGGCTAATGTATATGATGTTAAGGCAGCAGACCTAGTCCAAAAGGCTGCAGGCATGCTAAAGGAAAAGATAAAGAAACCGGAATATGTGGATTTTGTCAAATCAGGCGCAGGCAAGGAAAGACCTCCGGAAGACCCGGACTTCTGGTATGTCAGGAGCGCATCGATATTGAGGCAGGTTTACCTGAATGGGCCGATAGGCGTATCAAAGCTTAGGATAAGGTATGGAAACAGAAAGGCACATACAGTGCATAGGAAACATATGGTGCCAGCGGGTGGCAGCATAATAAGGAACTCGTTCAAGCAGCTCGAAGAGGCCAAGCTGATTAAGAGGACACCTTCCGGAAGAGTTATAACACCGGCGGGCAAGGCATTCTTAGATAAGATTTCAAAGGAAATTGTAGGGAACTGACCTTATGGCAGGTTATAGGTGATCGCATTATGGCAGATCCACAGGCGCAGCAGAATCCAGAAAACGACAGGGAGATGCAAAAGGCAATCTCAAGGATGTACAAGCAGGCACAGCAAGAGCAGCAGATCAAAGCCCTGATGAGGCAGATACTTGATGCCCAGGCATATGAAAGAATGATGAATATAAAGGCTTCAAACAGCGAGCTTTACATGCAGCTGGCACAGGTCATGATATCGCTCGTGCAATCGAGGCAGGTAAATGGCCTGATAAACGAGCAGCAGTTCCTGTCCATATTAAGGAAGGTAATGCCAAGGCACGAACCGAAGGTTGAATTCAAACATAAATAAGTGATGATATGTCTAAAAAAGATTTGACAAAAAAAAGAAGGTTGGGAAAACAGATTAAAAGGGCGCGAAGGATTCCGCTGCTCGCTACGCTCAGGACACACAGGAGCATACAATTCAACATGTTTAATAGGGACTGGAGGAAGACCAAACTCAGGTCTAAAATGAAGGTGTAATTATGGCAAATAGGATACTTACTATAAATCTCAGGAGATATTTAGTCACGCAGCCGAGAAACAAGAGGCAGAAGAAGGCCACGCGCTACGTGCGGGAGAGAATAGCACACTATACGAAGGTGCCTGAGGAGAATGTCAAACTAGATATGTCACTGAATTCCCTGATAGTAAAGAAGCATGCAAAGAGCATGATGCCGCTGAAGCTCGATATAAGCATTGAAGGCGGCAAAGCAACGGCTATGCCTTTTGCAGAGAAAAAGGTTGCAGCAGACAACAGCGTGGCAAAGCCCGCCGCTGCGAAAAAGTCAGGCGCGAAGAAGGATAAATCAGATAGGGGATCCGACCGCGCAGAAAAAAAATAATTTTAAATTTTATGGTAATATGAATGGGCGTTGCCAAATATGCGATCAATGGCAGCAGCTTCGTTGGCGCATTCGTATCAATAACCGAGGATTACGCCTTTACCGGGAGGAACCTTACCAATGGAAGCAAAGCAGTATTGGACGAGGTGTTTGGCGCCAAGCGCATCGAATTTTCTGTGATGGGGTTTGATATGATAGGCGTATTCGCGCGCGCGAACCGCAATGGCATAATATTCTCAAACATGATAGAAGATGACGAATTGAAGACCTTCAAAGGATTCGGGCTTGAAGTTAACGTAAGCGTACTGGAAAGCGACCTGAACGCCATAGGGAACAACATACTTGCAAATGACAAGATAGCGCTTGTAAACCCGGAATACAGCAAGAAAGAGATAAATAGCATAGCTGAGACATTAGGTGTTGAGACAATCCCCATAAGCATAGGCGGGTTCAAGACCGTAGGGGCAAATAACCTGCTCACCAACAAAGGCATGGTAATAAACAACAGGTGCACAGAAGAGGAAAAAGAAAGGATAGATAACATGACAAGATTTGAATCTTCGACAACCACCGCGAACTTAGGTTCGGTCAACGTCGGGCTGGCAGCGGTTGCCAACTCAAAAGGGCTCGTGGTGGGCGATGAGACCACAGGGTTTGAACTGGCTAGAATGATGGATGCATTGGATATTAAATAGGTGTTTTGAATGAAATTTAGCGTAGAAGGATTTGTAGCAAGGAAAGGCATAAGGAAATTCAAAATCGAGGCGGAAGCAAGCAACGAGAAGCATGCTGCAGCGCTGGTAATAACAAAGATAGGAAGCAAGCAGGGAGTGAAGAAAAACGCCATAAAGATAGAGTCCGTAAAGAAGGTGGATTAAAATGGCGGATAATCCAAAGCCAGGCACTCAAAACAAAGATGAGATACTGTCGACGCTGAATTATCTTAGGGAACAGTACCAAAGCCAGTATTTTGAAGTAGGGCAGGCGCTCAACGCTGCGTTGGAAACGCTTACAGACCTGAATAATTCCAGGACTACTCTTGAGAGGGCGGATTTTGTAAGCAATAGGGAGTCGCTGATGCCTTTAGGGAGGTACGCATACGTCAACGCCAAGCTCGCAGATGTGAATTCTTTGATAGTCAGCGTAGGTGCGAATTATTTCTTAGAATATAATATAGATGAGGCAAAGGGGTTTATAAGCAAGTTACTGGACAGGCAAACCAAATTCATAAACCAGCTTATGAAGAGCAAGGGCGAACTGGAAAACGCATTGATTGATGTCACTGCAAGGCTCGATAGATTAACAGAGTAAGTGTGTCCATGTTTGATGAATTGAAAAAAAGGCTCTCCAGCGCAATAAAGGGCATAGTCAGAAAGGAAGAGGAGGAGATAGAAAAACCTCTGAAAAAGGAAGATGATGCAGGCAGGGAAGCGCCAAAACAGGATAAGGTTGATGCAGCACGTGACGCCCATGCAGAAGATGCAATTGAAGCTGAAGAGACCGCATACGCTGATGCACATGAAGAAAATGCCGCAGCAGGGCATCGTTCTGAGCAAGCAGGAAAAGGCAGGGAAGATGCGATAAGATTCTCGCTCGGCACTAGGATAAAGAGCAAGGTGCTTAGATCAGTAGCGCTCAACAATGATGATATAGCGCATTTCCTTGAAGCGCTTCAGGTATCGATGCTTGAATCTGATGTAGCATATGATACAACTGAAAAATTCATAGGCACACTTGACAGAAAACTGCATTCGCTCAGATTCGATTCAAATAATTTATCTGGAGGCATGATAGGCGCAGTACGCGAATCGCTTCTTGGCGTACTGAACACCAATAAAGGCAATATAAATCTCAATGGACTGATAAACGCTTCGGTAAAGGAGGGCAAAACGCCCGTAAGGATTCTTTTTCTTGGACCTAATGGCGCAGGGAAAACGACAATGATTGCAAAGCTGGCGCACATGCTGAAATCAAATGGAATAAGCTGTGTCATGTCGGCAAGCGACACATTTAGGGCGGCTGCCATAGAGCAGACAGAGTTCCATGCAAATAAGGTGGGGGTGCCGGTAATAAAAGGAAGTTATGGCGCAGATCCTGCGAGCGTAGCCTTTGACGCAATAGCATATGCAAAATCGCATAGGATAAGCGTGGTATTGATAGACACTGCAGGCAGGCAGGAGACAAACAAGAACCTGATTAGCGAGATACAAAAGATATCCAGGATCACCAAGCCTGACGCAACCATATTTATAGGCGAGAGCACTTCAGGCAACAGGATAGCAGAACAGATAAAAGAGTTCAGCAAATCGGTAAAGATAGATGGGATCATATTGACAAAACTAGATTGCGACGCCAAAGGAGGAAGCGCGATATCGATATCAGACATAACGGGCATACCGATACTCTTCTTCGGCACAGGCGAATCATATGATGCATTGGTAGAATACAGGCCAGAATTTATAGCCGATGCGGTGCTGCCCAATAATTGAATCGCCAGGGTTGGGATTTGAACCCAAACTTCCTTTCGGAAACCAGATCTCGAGTTTCGCCTAATTAAAACTGGCGCGTTACCGGTTTCTGCCACCCTGGCATAAAAAAGCAATAAAAGATAGAGTTAAGAAAACATATAAAAGTAATGATTGATTATAAATATTTGCGGGTCGTAGATAATGGAATATACGTTTGACAGGGCATTTAGATGAAAGACAAATTCTTCGGGGATGGTTTTAGCATTAGGGTAATTACCGTATTCCTATTTATATTGCTATCCGCTGCAGGCCTTGCCTTTTCGTTTTACCTGTTTTCAGTAGCCAATACTACATATATATGGGCCATAGCGCTGGGCTTCTTCTTGCTGTCGCTTCTTTCAGGATTTTTCAACGTCTCTGCATCCATATTATATTACAGGTCTTACTTCTATGGCATATACCTTGAGAGGATTAAAAAGGGCTTAAAGCCGCTTACAAATTTACCAACAGTAGCAGTAGTCGTGGCCGTTTATAATGAAGACGTAACTAGGGTAAAGAATACGTTGTTGGGATTGAAAAAAATGAATTACCCAGAAGACAAGATAAAATTTTACCTCCTTGATGATTCCACAAAGGAAAACGGCATAAATAAACTGTCAAAATTCTCGCGCGAAAACAAGATAGAGTATATACATAGGAGCGCAAGGAATGGATTCAAGGCTGGCGCCCTAAACAACATGCTCAGCAAGTCTGGCGAGGAGTTCATTGCTATATTCGATTATGATGAAACGCTAACAAATCCTGATTTTCTTATGGACACCCTACCGTACTTCCAAGATCCAAAGTTGGCTTATATACAGACTGAAAAGACACATAGGAAAGGAAATCTATTCTCTGATTCGGTAAAGATGTTCGACGCCTTTTTCTTCAAATTTATAGAACCGGCAAGGGCGTTGAACAATACTGCAATCTTTGCAGGTTCATGCGGTATAATAAGGAGGAAGGCACTCGAGGCAACAAAGGGTTTCCCAGAATACATTATAGAGGATACATTCTTCAGCTTTGAATCGGACAGGATGCACTACAAAAGCCTTTACATACCAAAGGTTTATGCATTAGGCAAACCTATAAAAAAATTTACAGAATTGATAAAGCAGCAATGGCGCTACAACTACGGCGATACCCAGTTCATAAGCTACTTCTTCAAACGGAGGAAGAGCTTAAGGCGTTCGCCTCTGTCCCATATGGATTATATCGTCCACGGGTTTGGATTGAATTACATCTCGGTGACACTCATACTTTTTACTATAATATCAATATTCATAGTATTTTCATCGGTGCCATTCGTAAATTTGACCGTGCACCAAATCCTTCAGGCCAAATATCTTAGCACTGACTTAGAGATATTCGGAACGATGTCATTAATCCTGTCATTTTTCATACCGGTAGTGCTTACGAAGATATACTTCCATTCTGTCAAAAAAGGTTTTATGCTCTTTGGGCTTAATTTTGCCCTTGCATTCGTCAGGATGAAGGCTGCAGTAGCTGCTATATTAAGGATGAATCCAACGGTGCACTGGAATAGGCAAAGATCATCGATGAAGAAAAACATACTGTTTTCGATAATGAATACAAAATTGGAGCTGACGTTCGCTGGAGCAATATTTGTATTGAGTTATTTTGCAATAATCACGGCACACCTGACTGGGGGAGTATGGCTGATGTGGTATGGCATAATGTACCTTTTCACCACAATATTTTTGTACAAATACGGTTGATACGATGATATACGTAAAGATGCATGAATCAGATGATGGCGATATACTTGCGATGTGTGATGAATCGTTGATAGACAAAACATTGAGTGAGGGTGAAATGTTTATAGATGTAAAAGGGTATTCTGATTTTTATACTGGGGAACTGGTGGATGCGACAAACTATGAACTGCCGAGACTGGATGAGGTTATATCGTTTAATATAATAGGCGAGGAATCAGTAGGATTTTGCGTTAGGAATTCAATAATAGACATAGATAACGTTAAGGTTATAGAGGGAGTGCCTTTTGCGCATGCATATAAGGTCGACAAACCCAAATGAATTATGCGCTTTGCTCGGATAGTTTCATTATTGCTTCCGCTATGTCGCCATTTGCAGATTCAAGTGCTTCCTTTGCTTTTGCATAATCGCGTATGCCTGATTTTTCCATGACCATTTTTATGTCGTCTTCGGACACATCTATTTTCACTTCATTCTGGTTTTCCGATATGTTGCCCGATATCTGGAAGCTTATAGAACCCTGGGCGTCGATTTGCAGTATCTGCGGCTCTGAGACTATTATATCCTTGCCCGGGCATTTTATGATTACTTCGCTGGCTTCTATCTCTGACGATTTTATGCCCATTTTTGCCATCATGTTTTTCAATGTCCTGGGATCTATGTTTGGCATCATCCAATCACTTAATTACCATCTAACTGCATCTTATATTTATAATGCTTTCTTAAAATTATTATGATGCAATGAACCATAGGCGAATTATAGGAAGAAAGAAATATGTGTTCAAAAAATACAGCAACATATATAGTTTAGCGTTTAAAATCGAGCGGCGCAGGCTGCTCACTGGAATGCGCGGCTTGGATATAATGATAGAGCACGTAGGAAGCACTGCAGTACGCGGCTTGGGGGGAAAAAACATATTAGACATATTAGTAGGAATAAGAAGCGGAAGACGGGAGAGCATAAAAAGAAAAATAATAGAGTTACACTACGATTTTATAGAAACAAGTGGCAATGCAAGAAGGCTGTTTTTTGTCAGGGATGCCAAATACTCTGGAAAGGATATAAGGATGCATCTCCATCTGGTCAAATTCAATGGATATGAATGGAAGCAGAAGACATTATTCAGGGATTACTTGAAGAGGCACAGGAATGCAATGCTTGAATATGAAGACGTAAAGAAAAGGGCAGCAATGTTGGCTAAAGGCGATAAAGAAGCTTACATGAAGCTTAAGGAACGCTTCATAAACAGCACCATGAAGCGAGCTATGCGCTAGTATTAAGCATATATAATGTGAACTCTGCAGACGACAGCAAACGATTATGATTTACAAACAATGTTAGGCAATGGTATCCGATATTGTTTACTATTATTTGTGCAATATACTGCTTATTTACAGCGAGCCGACGATTGACATAAGTTCTTTTGTCTTAAGAACTCTAACTCTCTTCTGCGGACCAAAATCATTATCATTGCTCCATATTACAGCATCCTCATACAATGCACATGCAAGATACAGCCAATCCTTTGGGTCTGCAATTAGGCTAGCAGCAGGATATAGGAAGGGTTTAAGGCTTTTGTCTGGCACAAATGTTATCTGAGCAAATACCTTCTGAATCATGTGTAATAGCTCCTCGTCATTCATCCCTGACTTTTCCTTTATTTCTATGATGTGGGCTGCCAGTTCATCCTTGAGAAATTCTGGGGCAAAAAGTGTAAGTGTGGGGTTGAGAACCAGGCGCCTGGTAGTCGAATCCTTTATCAGGCAGGCAAACAGGATATTCGCATCAACTGTTACTCTCATCGAGAAGCGCCTTTGCGTGCTTTGCCATGCTCTTCGATACCTTCTTTTCTATAAGTTTCCAGTCCTTCATAGTAAACTTGCTCTTTTCCGCTAGTTTTTCCAACTCTTTGAAATCGGCAAGTTTCTGCTCTATTATGTTTCTTACGGCACTTGACCATTTAATCGACGGATGTTTTTCCATATCTCGCCTAAGTTCTTCACTTACGACTAAAGTTATGTTAGGCATATAACCACATAATTATTATGTGAATAAACATATTTAATACCTACTATTTAAGCACGATGGTGACTCATACCCGGCTTTCTCGAAGTCCCCGAAGCCGAACACGTCCTTTGTGCTGCCGAAGACGCTGGCCCCCCTCTTCAGAAGCCCAGCTACCTCGTTGACGTTGCCCGACCCTATAGCGGCGAATAGCTGCTCGTTGAGGCTGCTCATCTTACCAATAGTAGTTATGGATTGGAAGATACTTAAAAGTTGGCTCCATTCTAGCACCCCAAACCATAAGCCTTAATCTTCTATGACGTTCATTCGAACACTTAATCTTCAAGCCGTAGGTATATAAGCGGCCAGTGTTTGGATTCTAGTGTGATTTAAACTTCTTCTTCGCTCTTCTTCTAATCTTTTGTAAGTGATATTTCAGCATTAGTAAACGCAATATTATTACTGCGGTGATTGCCGCAGTTGCTATTATTAGTGCGGTGCTGCTTTCCAGCGCCATTGGCCCTTGTGCGACGATAGTTGGAACTGTTGTAGTATTAACGCTGATGGTTGTTGTAATTGTTGTTGGTACGATTTTCTGAAATATCCCTACAATAGGATCCTTCGGCACCGTACACAGTA
>DAHXGO010000020.1:0-10539 GCA_027332905.1 Microcaldota archaeon
CTTCGATGCGTTAATAGTTTTTATTGACTTGGCGTTTTTGAATGCTTTGGGGTCCTTTGTATAAACTCCCTTCTCCTTGGATATATTAAATATTACATTAGAACCTGATGAAACAGAAGCATATGCTGAACATACGTCCGTTGTCCAACCCGGTTTAAATCCACCGCTTACGGTTATCCTATCTTTAAATTTCATCGATCGTGGATCTCCGTAATAAACCATACAATTAAAATATTTTGAAATCATAAAAGCGTTTATATTAGTGCCCATTATCCCTATACTATGCATGGCATTCATGGTCAATCCCAGTTTCCTAGCAAAATCTATATAGCTCCGGGCTAATCTGCCTCCCCCTACAATTATACCAAAATTAAATCTGTGCATATCCATTAATTCCTTCTTCAAAAGTGACAGCGCATTAGGATGCGAGAATAAAAATGATCCGCCCAATGAAACTATAACTGTTTTTTTAGCCATAAAACCACAAAAGCCCCAGTAACTATATACGCTAACCTAGGCAATGCTATCTATATATTTATTTGCAAACCTAAAAAAGTAACAAAACATGAAAAATTATTGAGATGTGCGGGCATTTTATCAGCTAAAAGTTATGTTAAGCCAATCAACCTGCCTGTGTATATACCAATCCGGGGGCTTGAGTTTAATGGTGGATAAATTATATCTTGAACACATGTATATGAAGTCGTTTAAGGCGAAAGTTACTGCTGCAGAAAAGTTGGAGATACAGCTTGATAGAACGGCGTTCTACCCTACTGGCGGCGGGCAACCGTGCGATACAGGTACTATAAATACGGGCCACGCCACATATAACGTAGTCGAAGTCATTAAAAATGGAGATGACATTGTGCACGTAATAGACCGCGAGGGCATAACGGTCGGCGAAGAGGTAAACTGCGATTTAGACTGGAGGAAAAGATATATGCATATGCGCTTTCACACAGCGTTGCACATATTGGATGGCGTAGTGTCAAAAAAACATAATGGATTGATGACTGGCGGTCAGATATACGATGGCAAAGCACGGGCGGATTTTGACATACCTGGACTTGACAAGGAAGGGGTTATTGGGTTGATAAATGCCGCTCAAACAATAGTGGATGAAGGGCATGCTGTAGAAGTCAAGTTTATGTCAAACGATGAAGCAAGTAAAATAACGAATCTGGCGCGCACAGCGCCTGGCGAAGAACTGATGAAAAGTATGGCAAGCGTAAGGATAATAGACATAATAGATTTTGATTTTCAAATGGATGGAGGAACGCATGTGGCAAATACTAAAGAAGTAGGGAAGATGGGCCTGTTAAAATATGAAAACAAAGGGTCGCACAACAAAAGGATAGAAATAAGCCTAGAATAATCTGAGGCGATGGCGTACGCCGAAATCTACATATCATTCAATAAACGGCAAGGTTTGTTTGAACGAAAAAGCAATAAGGATATAAGTCTGAATATGCCTAAATTATTACATTACTGTCTTGCCTTTTTAAGACGTTGGCCATCCTTGCTATCCTCTATGATAAATCCATATTTATCCAATATGGTATCCCTTATTTCATCAGCAAGTGCATAATCACTCTTTACTCGCGCAATATCTCTTTTATCAAGCAATTCGATCACCTCTTGCGGTACCTTATCCTCCCCCATAAGTTCGGCAAGATTTAATCCCAAGACGCTGTCAAAAAAAAGCATGGTGCCGATCACCTCCTTTGCGCCTGCTTTGCCAATCCTATCATCTTCGATCTGTTTATTTATGTACGATATTAAATCAAATACAACGCGAAGTGCCTCTGGCACCATTATATCATTATTCATATGTCTGAGAAATTCATTTTTATGCGAATTAACGAGTGTGCGCAATTTTTTAAGTTCTGCATTATCGTCCGATTTATTAATTCTATTTAGCCTGCGCATAATACCTTGAATCCGCATTATTGATGCCTTTGCAGACTCAAGACCCCTAAACGTAAAATTAAGCTGGCTCCTATAATGCGCAGAAAAAAGGAGATACCTTATCTCCCTCCATCCAAATCCCTTCTTTAATATATCGGCGACAGTGTAGAAATTCCCCATAGATTTTGACATTTTTTTATTTTCTACCAGTATGAATTCGCCGTGCATCCAATAGTTGACAAATTTTTTCCCTGTTGCACCTTCACTTTGGGCTATTTCATTAGGGTGATGTATGTATATATGGTCCACACCACCGCAATGTACATCTATAGTTTCTCCAAGGTATTTCATGCTCATTGCACTGCATTCAATATGCCATCCTGGGAATCCAATGCCGTAACCAGAATCCCATTCCATGTCCCTTTTTTCGTTCTTTGGCGAAAATTTCCAAAGTGCGAAATCCGTTATGTTACGTTTGTCCTTTGAAAGCTCAACGCGCGCACCACCTATAAGATAACTATTAAGCTGTGCAAAGTTCATTCCGGTAAGTTTTCCATAATCCTTGAATTTTGAAGTGTCATAATATACGCCATCATTACGTATTGTATACGTATATCCATTATCGTCTAGTTTTTTTATTAAGGCCAACATATCATTAATGTGATCTGTGGCCATGGGGGATACTGATGGGTCTTTAATGTTGAGCACCCTGGAATAATTAAAGAATTCCCCAGTGTATATCTTTGCAATGTCCCAAGCCGTGGAATGGCGCCTATTTGCGCTTTCCTGTAATTTGTCTTCTCCAGTGTCTGCATCGCTTTTAAGGTGCCCCACATCGGTTATATTTCTAACATGTAAAACTTCATACCCATTCAATTCAAGGGTTCGTCTAAATATATCCTGCCAGATGTATGTTCGCATATTTCCAATATGTGGGCTTTCATACACTGTAGGCCCACAGCAGTAAATCTTCACTAAGCCAGCTTCCAATGTTCTTAAGGCCTCTATTTTTCTACTAAAAGTATTGAAAATGTGCACAGCACCATATTCTTTAGCACTACGATTGCTTGGCATATATTCATCGCACTTTTCATTATTGTATTGCACATTTAAATTGCTTTTCTGTAATCAGGGTACTGTATAATTGCTTACCCACGCGTTTGTATAAGTTGAATTAAGCGATTTCCCATTTGCCCCATTTCCGCCATAATCAGCTGCGTTTCCATCTAGGGGTATCCAACTCACAAGGTTATAAAGATCGGCAGGAGCTCCGATTATGCCTTCTTTATAGAGCTGTTGCACCTGCGGAAAACTTAAAGATGAATTATAAATCTGAACGTTAGCTATAGAACCATTATACCAAAGACGTACTCCTGGGTCTATTGTGGTGTATATTGAACCTATCGATATATAATTTTTAGGGGTTATCATGAATCCCGGCGCAACGATGCTACTTGAGAGATTCCCATTTATATACAATTGCAACGAGTTTCCATTATATGTTTCCACCAAAAAGAACCAATGATTATAATCGGAGGAATTAAACGGTGCTGTTACGAATTCCCATTGCGACCCTCGATACGTGGTGTTATAGATGCATGCGGCTGCCTTGAATACATTGGTGGGATATGTGCTGCTGCTTATTGCACCAGGAGCTCCGGGGGCGTCTAACAGTATGACCCCAGTATCATTTGTGCCATTGTAATAGCTCGTATAGCATCCATCATTGCCTAATGAAACTACATTCTGCTCGCTTCCAGTATATCCCCTGCTCATAATCCACGCCGACACTGTGAATGTGCCCGTATTTACGAATTTCAGAAGTGATAAGTTTGCGGTTATGTTAGAATCCTTTCCATTGAACTCCGCAACGAATTGTGGAAGATACTTATTGCATGTGCCCTCTAAGGTAATAAATTGATTATTGCCAGGGCCGTTGGGCCTTACCACCTGGCATGAGCCTGGAGGTACCTTTGGGGCAAGTTGCAATTGGCTGAATAACCCTAGCTGAAACATGGCAGCAATTACTATTGCAAGTATGAGTATTGACCACCCGTATGTCATTAAATACTCCATAGCGCTTTGTGCGCTTAGCAACCCAATTGTTTTATGATCATTGCCGTCAAAGCCATCATGCATGTTACACATTCCATCTACTACTTATTAAATCCATTTAGGTTAATAAGTCTTTTTAACATGAATCCACCTACAATTTTTCCGTGTCCTTATCTACTGTTTTGTGCTGATAAAGAAAAATCGCCTTTTTTAGCGCCTTTAGCGATATTGAAGCACACTTGGCACGCGCAGGCCCTGGGTCAATGCCCAGCATATCCACTATATATTTAAATCCCATCGCATCTATATTTTCAAGGCGTTTCCCTTTTATTGAATCAGTAAGCATGCTTGCAACTCCTATGCTTATGGCGCATCCCTTTCCATCAAACTTGACCTCCTCAACCTTATCATCCTTTATCTTCAAATACAGCGTTATGTCATCGCCACATATTGGGTTATATTCGTGCATCTCAGCATCCGGGTCATTAATCTTCCCCTTATTATGCGGATGCTCGTAATTTGAAATAAGCTCCTCGGCATATATGTCTATTGGCAAAAAGTCACCTTCCTATCTTGAAAATTTTCTTAACCTCAGCTATTGCATCAATGGCCTTGTCTACCTCATCTTTCCTGTTGTATAAATAAAAACTCATCCTTGCTACTGCAGCCTCGTTCATCAACTCGGTGACCAAAGGCATAGCGCAGTGATGCCCTGCGCGTATGGCGATGCCCAAACTGTCGAATATGCTTGCTATGTCATGCGGATGCACGCCTTCGATTGCAAAAGATATCACACCAGACCTGTTAAGCATGCTATTATAATCTGGTCCAAAGACAGATACATTGCTGATTTCTGATAGCCTTCTGAGTGCGTATTCAGTTATGTCCCTCTCATGCGCATATATATTGTTCATTCCTGCCTTATTAAGATAATCTACTGCTGCGGAAAGCCCTATCCCGCCTTCGATATTTGATGTCCCTGCCTCAAACTTCCATGGGAGGTCATTCCATGTGCAGGCATATTTTTCAACAGTCCTTATCATGTCGCCTCCCCCAATAATCGGCGGCATAGAATTAAGGATATCTGCCTTTGCATATAACGCCCCAATGCCTGTCGGCCCGAGCATTTTGTGCCCTGAAAATGCAAAGAAATCGCAGTTCATATCGCGTACATCTACGGGCATGTGTGGTGCGGATTGCGCGCCATCTACAAGTACCAATGCCCCGTGTTTGTGCGCAAGCGAACTCATTGCTTTAACATCGTTTATGGTCCCCAACACGTTTGAAGAATGGCTTATTGCAAGGATCTTAGGATCCTTTTCAAGCTCCTCCTTCAAGCTTTCTCTGTCAATTACGGCCTTGTTCTTATCAAGCTTTATGTAATCCAAAATCGCCTTTTTCCTCTTAGCCAAAAGCAGCCAGGGTACAAGATTGCTGTGATGTTCCATCTCTGATATAAGTATATGATCGCCTTCCCTTATGTTTTCATCCCCCCAACTCAATGCTACTAGGTTTATTGCCTCTGTCGTGTTCCTAACATACACTATCTCTTCCATCGAATTTGCATTGATGAATTTTGCGACTTTATCCTTTGACTCGTCATAAGCATCCGTTGCAAGTTCTGCAAGTTCGTATATGCCTCTATGTATATTGGCATTATAATTGGCATAATACTGGTATATTGAATCGATTACCTGCACTGGTTTCTGAGAGGTGGCTGCACTATCAAGGTAAACAAGATCATGCCCTCTCATCTTGACATTCAATATCGGAAAATCCCTGCGTATTTTTTCAACATCTAATTTCTTCATCAGACCATCTGTTATGCCTTTTCAAATTCCTCATAGCCCCTTTTTTCCAAGTGTTCTATCAATTCCAAGCCCCCCCCCTTTACTATCTTGCCGTGGCTTATGACATGTACAAATTCAGGCTTCATATAGCTCAATATCCTGTTGTAGTGCGTTATTACAAGAAGGCTCTGATTATTCTTCTTAGCTATGCTGTTAATGTTTTCAGCGACTACCTTTATTGCGTCTATGTCAAGCCCCGAGTCGGGCTCATCCAATATTGCAAGTCTTGGATTTATAAGCGCCATCTGCAAAATCTCGGCCTTTTTCTTCTCCCCGCCAGAAAATCCTTTGTTCAACGATCTGCCTACAACGCCCTTATCCATCTTAAGCGCAGCAGAATAATCCTTTACGTCCTTCATGAACTCCCGGGTGTTCAATGTCTTGTCATTTATTGATTCCAAAGAAGATTTCAGGAAATTAACAAATCCTACCCCATCTATTTCAACTGGAGCCTGAAATTGTAAAAATAAGCCAAGTTTTGCAATTCTGTCTGTCGGCAATCCAAGTATGCTCTTGCCGTCCACCAGTATGTCGCCCTTGGTTATCTTCAAGCCCGGGTATCCCATTACGGCCTTTGCAAGCGTAGTTTTTCCAGACCCGTTTGGCCCCATAAGCACATGGAACTCTCCTTGTTTTATGGTAAGGTCAAGCCCGTCAAGTATCATCTTGTCAGAAGCGCTTACGTGCAAATCTTTTATTTCCAATATCATTGTATCACATCATTTAATCATTATGCTGCATTTTGAAACGGAGCCTTTCGGGCACAGCCCACATGCTACCTTCTGTGCTTCGTAATCATTGCGTTCCAATACTAATTTTGCCATTTTTTTAACTTCTGCATCGTCTAGCTGCATAGTAAACCTGCCGCCTTTTGGTTGAGTGCCATTCAGATATTTGCTTACCTCTGCTTGCGTTATCTCTAAAAGCGCAGCTATTTCTGTTTGTTTTAGCCCATAACTCGCATTAAGCTCTGCGGCAACCCTGCTGCGCAGTGCCGGTAAAAATCCCTTCAATATGCTTTCATATTCTGTCATCATCAGAACCACCTTGCGCACCATAATCTTTTCCATTTATGCCTGCTATCCATACGTCCTTTGAATTCATATCGCTAGGCAAACTGAAATCCGCGCCTGCCAACCTATCCCGTATCAAATTTGCAGCGAACGTCTTTACATTATTGTCTTTTATCCTTGCAACCGTTTCAAGTATGAAGCCCAATGCTATCGAGAGCCTGGCAGTATCCTCATTTATGCCACGCGTGCATAAATAAAATAAGTCATCCTTGCTTATCGGGGATGATGAGCTTGAGTGCATGGCTTTAACATCGCTTTCATCTATGGACATATCCGGTATGAGGTCGATATGCGATGCCTTATCATATAGCAGCCCACGCTCTATTATGGCAGATCTGGATCTTTTTGCCCCGTGTTTTATCTTTGCCAAGCTCTTCATATAAGCCATGGAGCCCCCCATAAGCACAGCTTTCATAGCCGATTGCGCATGCGTATCCTCGTTGGAATTAATCAGATGCGTGAATATATCGAACGCCTGTCCTTTAATCCCTAACGCTATGTCGTTGGCTTCAACATCAGAGCTTAATCCCTGTGCATCCAACGTATTCCTCTGCCTTATGAAACTTCCTCCTGCATAAATGGTATTTGAGGATATGGAGCTTCCCCTATCGGATACGCCCTTAATCATAGTAAAAGAATTTGCTCCAGACTTCTCGCAATGTACGGAATTCAATTCTACTCTGGAATTGCTTCCCGCATTTATCTCATTCAACATCCCGACGATTGCAGTTCCTGTGCCCTCAGAAAAATAGAATTCATTCAATGTCAGGTTTGATCCATCTGCAGCGTTTACTAGCACCTGTGCTGGCAATGCTGTGTCTCCGCCATAAATCAGCATATTCACCCTTCTGTGGCTATCGGCCCTTATCCTTAAGACTGTTTTTGAAAAGCCATTCGCAAATGCTGCAAATTTATCTTCATCGTTTTTGTACAATTTTCTATCTGAAAAAGAGGGTTCTGACGCAGGGCTAACTTCATTTACAATGCTTGATGTGTTGCCAATTAAACGCCCGTTTAATAATATTACATCTGGCGCAGCGCCTATCATTTGCGACAGATATTTGGCTGCATCGGCAACATGCTCAGCATCCCCTATGTTTTCATGGCAATCGGAACGCGGCGTTTCTATAATAAAATGTTTGGTGTAACGCTTGTACAGTTCCATTTTTTCATATGGCAGTATGGCCGCATTTTCACGTGCCTCGCTCAGAAATTTAGTATATTCCATAATATTGCCCCTCATGCGATTGAGTTGCTGGTATCAAGTTTTATCAGCCTTTTGAGCTCCAGAGAGTATTCCAAAGGCAGCACATCTATCAATGGCTGTATAAATCCAAGGACTGCAGTCGCTATTGCATCATCTTCGCTCAGCCCCCTGGACATCAGGTAAAACAGCTCATCTTCACCAAGCCTTCCTACTGTTGCCTCGTGGCTTACAAACGAATCCTCGCTATATACTTCATTGTATGGGAACGTATTGGTTTTTGCGTTGTTGTCCAACAGCAGTGCATCGCATTTGACTGCGGATTTTGAATTTGTTGCCTTCTTATCTATATGCACCAAGCCGCGGTATGTGGCAACCCCGCTCCCTTTAGATACGCTTTTGGATATTATGCTGGAGCTGGTATCTGGTGCAAGATGGTAAACCTTACCTCCAGAATCCTGCGTCTGGCCGTTGCCTGCAACTGCTATGGACAGTATGTCTCCTTTCGCTCCTCTCTCCTTGAGGAATACGCTTGGGTATTTCATATTCACCCTGCTGCCTATATTGGCATCTATCCACTCAACATGCGCATTCTCGTACGCAAAAGCCCTTTGCGTTACAAGGTTATATACATTTTTTGACCAGTTTTGCACTGTGACATAACGTATGTGCGAACCTTTAAGCGCTACGAGCTCCACCACTGCAGAGTGTAATGATGAGCTTATGTAAATAGGCGCTGTGCATCCCTCTTCATACGTTACCTCCGCACCTTCATCCGCTATTATGAGCGTCCTTTCAAATTGTCCTGCCTTTTCTGCATTTATCCTGAAATAAGCCTGAAGCGGCATAGCAACCTTTACGCCCTTGGGCACGTAAATGAATGAGCCTCCGCTCCAGCATGCTGTGTTCAATGCGGCATATTTATTATCTGACGGCGGTATTATGGTCCCGAAATATTTTTTAAGTATCTCGGGGTATTTCTTCACTGCTGTGTCGGTATCGGTAAATATAACGCCCTGCTTTTCAAGCTCCTCCTTTATGTGATGGTATACCACTTCTGAATCGTACTGAGCCTCTGCACCTGAGAAGAATTTGCGCTCAGCTTCTGGTATGCCTAACTTGTCAAATGTATTTTTTATGTCCTCTGGGACCGCATCCCAGCTATCGCTCTTGCCTGCGTTGGGTTTAAGGTAATAATATATGTCTGAATAATCTATGCTCTGCAGATCGGGGCCCCATGTCGGAACCGGCTTCTCAAGAAAGATTTTCAGGCCCTGCAATCTTTTTTCCAACATCCACGCCGGTTCGTCCTTGCTTTTCGAGATGAACCTAACAACGTCTTCGGAGAGCCCTTTGTCTATGTGCTCATACTTTGTATTGATATCCTTAAATCCGTACCTCTGCATGTATTCGCTTTCGTTTTGAACTACTTCTGCATTTGATCCTGGCATATTTGCACCTTTATAACTGGGTTATAAAGTATAAAACAATATATTTAAGCATTCCTAATAATATGCTGATTGAAAGTAAAATAATGGATTCATCTCAAAATGCAATTAATTGGAAGTGCGTAAATATTCTTATCAATAATTATCTTTAATTGCAATTGTATGTTATCCTAGTGGTGATGTCATGGCGGTATCAAAATTTACCAACGAGTTCACGTATAAAGGATTTGTAGAGTCTGGAAGGGAGGAGGAATTCGACAAGCTTTTTGAGGCGGCAGTTGCAGATGCGAAGAAAGAATTCGGGAAAAAACATCCAATGTACATAGGTGCAAAAGAGGTATTGTCCAGTGAATTGCTGGAGGAACGCTCTCCGATAGACCGAAGCACAGTCATGGGGTATTTTCAAAAAGGCACCCGGGAGCATGCCCGACAGGCCATATCTGCCGCAAAAGACGCATTCATACCGTGGTCGTTGATGGACTATAAAAGCAGGATAAGGATATTCAGGAAAGCAGTGCAGCTATTCAGGGAAAGCAAATTCAAACTCGCAGCCATACTGAGCTATGAGAACGGGAAGTCGCGATACGAGTCAATAGGCGAAGTGGATGAAGCCATAGACTTCCTGAATTATTATGCCAATGAAATGGAAAACAACAAGGGCTACACAAGGAAAACGCTCCTAAAGGAGAGCACAAGGCGTGTGGAAGCCGGTTTTCAAGGTGCACCATCCAGTGCAGAAAACATAAGGATAATGCTGAAGCCATATGGCGTGTTCGGCGTTATAGCTCCATTTAATTTTCCAATATCCATATCTACCGGGATGAGCACTGGGGCCATGATAACCGGCAATACTGTAGTGTTCAAGCCATCCTCAAGCGACAATATGTCGATGCTAACGGGATTGGAAATATACAAGATATTCAAAGCAGCCGGCCTCCCCGATGGTGTATTCAACTATATCACAGGCCCAGGCTCAGAAGTGGGCGATGAGCTTGCAGTAA
>DAHXGO010000021.1:0-9292 GCA_027332905.1 Microcaldota archaeon
GCCCATTTATTCAATCATAGTAGTAGAAGGCATGAAAGGCTATATAATAATCGAATCGGAAGATGAAGTCTCTGCCAGAAGCTTTATAAGCAAGGAGAGGAACATACGCGGCATACTGCCAAAATCGTTGAGTTCTGAAGACTTCGATAAGCTTATCGCAGTAAAGAATGCCATGCAAAGCATCGAAAAGAATGATATTGTTGAATTTACCATGGGCCCATTTAAAGGGTATAAGGCTAAGGTCATAAAGGTTGACGATACCAAAAGCGACATAACTGTAGAGCTTATGGACGTTGTCGTACCTATACCGGTAACGACAAAGATGAACACCGCAAAAGTTATACAGAGGGCAAGTGGTGAAGGAAACAGGTGAGTTTATGAGCGAAATTACCATATCAGGTTTGATAGAAGGAGGAAAGGCTACTGGAGGGCCGCCATTCGGCCCGGCATTGGGTCCGTTGGGAGTCAGCATAAATGAAATAATAGCAGACATAAACAAGCAGACTGGAAGCTATGCGGGGATAAAGGTGCCCGTAAAGGTCATAGTTGACACCGGAACAAAGCAGTACAAGGTAGAAATTGGTGCGCCGCCAACCAGCGCATTGATACTCAAAGAGCTTGGAGTTCAGGGGGGCGCAAAGACAAAGGATGAAATAGTTGGCAACCTGACCCTAGAGCAAGTAAAGAAGATTGCCAAGGCCAAGGAGGCAAAGATCTACGGGCGCAGCTTCGCCGAGAAGATGAAGCAGGTTCTTGGGACATGCAAAAGCATGGGAGTAAAATGCGAGAACGAAGATCCGCGCACCATAATAGCAAAGCTTGGCAGCGGAGAGCTTAAAGCGTAAGCTTTAAGCGTTTTCTTTTCCTAGGTTAGAAGCATGGACTCGGTTAACAGCATACGTGGCGTTAAACCTACGCCATTGATGATCTACGGAATGTTGGAAAGTCGCTTCGGTTTCCAAGGGTGGTGGCCAGGAAGGAATAATTTTGAGATACTCGTAGGGGCGATGCTCACGCAGCAGACGTCGTGGAAGAACGTAGATAAGGCATTGCTCAACTTGCGGAAGGGCGGTTTATTAAGTCTTGACGCAATTGCAGGCGCAGACTTGCATGAATTAGAACTAATGATAAGGCCAAGCGGATATTACAGGCAAAAAGCGGCAAGGCTGAAGGCAGTATGCAGCTACATACAGTATAAGTATTCTACGCTCCGCAGGTTCCTAAATCGCGATGTGCAAACATTGAGGGCTGAACTGCTATCGCTGAACGGCATAGGCAATGAGACGTCTGATTCGATAATACTATATGCGGCAGACAAGCCCGTATTCGTAATAGACGCATACACCAAACGCATGGCAGCAAGACTATTCAGCATTTGGGAAAACCTTGAATATGATGTCTTGCAGGATTACTTTCAAAGTGCGCTCGCAAAGGATGTTGGGCTATACAAGGATTTCCATGCCCAGATTGTAGAGTTAGGGAAGAGATATTGCAGGACTAAACCGCTATGTGGCGGTTGCCCCCTTTTTAAGGTATGCAGATATAGAAAATCCAGCTGGCACCCATATAGATAATATATAAATATCTAAACCCCGTTAACTTATATTGTGGTATAAATGACTAAGGATAAAACCATTAAAAATGAGCAAAAATATCATATGTATTCAGACATGGCAAGAGCTCAGATAGATAGGTTTGACAGAACGCTAAATGTTATAGAAAGCAATCTTAATACAATTAAGGACAAGTATCCTGATTTTGTAGATGCTTTGATGTCTGACATTAATGTTATAAGAGATATTGAAAATGATGCCAAAAAGAAAGGCAGCGATGCGGCGAAAAATGAGCTCTCCAATATCGTAAGTTTATTCGAATCTGGAAAGCTGGACGAGGCTAGAGATAAGATAAATAATACGATAAAACATGTGGGAAATATGTCTTTAGCTTCTTTAGAATCAAATTCGAAGACTAATCAGACATTGCTGGAAACCTCAAATAGTACAAACAAAGAGATCGACAAGTTGATGGAAATCGAAAAGGCAAATGCGAACATGCTGAAAGATACCAATGCAGCATATACAGATGTAAAGAATGCCATGGAAGCAGGATTTAATAAGTATATACACAGCTTGGATAAGGAATTGGGTTCTAAGACAAAATTAGATTACAAAAGCAGCAGAAAAACAGGGCTTAGGATGCTGGGCAATAATATATTGAATAGCTTTAGATCTGGAAAGTTCGGGGTAGAAGTGAAAAATGCACTGGACGACATAAAAAAGGATATGGAAAGCGCCCTTAAAGGCCATACATATGCAGATGCCAAAAGCATACAAGCTGAAATGGATGAAATGTTTAAAGCTGTCGCGCCTCAGCAGGCGAACAAGGCAGGCGGCGTAAAGAACATGATAAAATCAGGCGTAATTGGCTCTGCCAGCGCTGGAATGAGCACATATGGGGCAAATTCATTACAGCAGAAAATAGATCTTTACAATACTCTGAAGACAACTATGGGAAGCACACTTGATTCTAAAAATAGCGGAAGGACAAGCGAACTAAAGAAAACCGGAAGCGAAGCGGTTGAAAAGGCGAAGGACAATATCAAAAAGGCATTCGAAAGCAATTTATCAAAGATTAACAATGCTGATGAAGAGAAGGATTACAATAAGATTGGCACTGTGGCATATTTCAATAAAATAGAAGACCTGTTAGGCACATTGGGAAGCGCCAGGAAGATTATAGAGAAGACCGGCAACACTAAGAACGCTGCAAAATACATAAAAGATCATATCGAAGGTAAAGATGTGATGAATGCTAAACAGGTGCCTACAATCACAATTGCAGACAACTCAGAATCGAAGGCGCGGGCTGCAAGAATAAAAACATTTATCCAAAATCCAGAAACCAGAAAGGCCCTGGGCTTTGAAAGCGATAGAGGGATGCAATACTGGATAAAGAACAACGTTCTGCCAGTAAATAACGGAAATATTGCGTATAAAAATTTCATGAACAACAACACACTAAGCACAGAAGATTCAGTATCGCTTATGGCAGAGATATACGCGAAGCTTGTAAGAAATAACAGCGAATTAAGCAAATATATATCCGAGGAGGATCTTGCAAGTATGGAATATACAAAAGCGGAAAGGGCAAAAACACTTGCAATATACAATCCTAAAATGGTGGATGCGATAGGCAAAAAACTGGTGCTCGCAGAGTACCTGGAAGCTAGCAAAATAGATGCAAAGAAGAATAATGTGCAGGCGGACGCAAAAGTTGATGCATTTGCAGAAAGAGGCTTGAGGGCTTTGGATATACTGGCTTATATAGCTTCAAACCTTGAAGAGTACAATGCTGCGTTAAAGAAACTGCGAGATACTGGCTCTTATTTGGCACCGTTTTTTGCACAGGAATTGGCGACACCATAATCGCCCATTTCTTTTTTTTATTCGTAAGGCAAGAATACCTGAAAGCAGGTATAATGGCGATACAAGCAGAGCCAAGAGGCACATACTTAAATGCACCTATTGCATGAATTCGGAGGAAGTCTACGCCTTCAACAGAAAAATATCACTTTCTTATTAGCTTCTTTATTTCGGAGGTAAGTTCTTGAAGATTTGCTATCTCTTTTATCTCTTCTTCAGTGGCATTGCCATTTTTTGACTCCAAATGCCGTTCTATCTCGTCCAAAAACGAGAGCCATTCATCCATGTCAGTTTTAATAAGGTTTAAAGTTTGCCTGTCAGTTATAAATAAGTTCAAGACCTTCAAGATCATTTTGTTTTCTGCGACATCCTGGCCCTTGCCAAGCTTTTCTATAATGTTATCCCTTAGGCCATTTATCTCCTCCTTATCTACCGTATTGTTAAATTTTATAGTACCGTTAAGCACATCGGAGACGGCAAGGAGTGCAGAATGTAGCTTTGAGAATAGCTCATTCAGCGATATTATCTTTAATCCGTTAGACAATAAAACACCATTTATAAACATTAATAATATACCTTTATAAAGATTGGCGAATATTTATCAATGTGAGTGGGAAAACCCATAACTGAAGATTGCAAATATGGGGAAGAATCATCATCATCTTGCAAGACAGATTGCGGATGTTTCTTGGGGAAACCCAGGTGGTTTAAGATGACCAATCACAAAGCCACCATTGGAAGCCCACGAATGAAGCCATGGGAGAATGTCACGTGCGCATAAGTAAGCTTTATAATAAGTATTTACACATAGTGATTAAAGGTATAGTCATGGTTGATAAAAACCCTATGGGCCCAGAAGCCCGAACTACTATCGATGCTATGATTGACCTTCTAAAAAAGAAGGGAAAGTCAGATATAACGAGCATAGCTGCTGAGCTAGGGGTCTCTTCGAGCGTCATAGAGGATTGGGCAAAGGTGCTTGAGGCAGGCAATATAGTTGTTATAACGCACGAAGTAGGAAAAATGTTTGTGGCTCCTGTAGCCATAAGCGGGCAGAATGCGCATGAAATATCCAACCAATTGTCTGAAGAGAGGGATGTGCTTTCAGAAAAGGTCGATACCTCATCAATACAGCTGGACAAGATGGAAGTCGACATAAAAAATATCAATGTGGCTACGGCCCAGGCAATTCAGATATTTTCTAAGAATAGGCCGGAATTGGAGAAGCGCCTTGCAGAAATAACTAAGATAGATGAAAAAGTTGAAGCACACAAACGCCAGACAGAATCGATAATCAAAGACGCTGAAAAAAATTATATGGAAGTAAAAGACAAATACGACAAGCTCTCTGCACTGGTAGAAAAAATGTCGTTGACTAATGCAAATTCAAAGTTCCAAGCAACCGATTCCAATGCCGCGCAGGCTATCAATGCAGCAAAGGCAAAACTTGCTGATTTGGATGCGCTGAGAAAGAGTAAGGACGCCTTGCTATCGCAGTTGAGCAGGGAGATTGACCAGCAGGTAAAGTCATTTCACGAAATGCTAAACAAGTATAATTCTGAACTTTCCGAGGCGCTTAAGCAGGCAAAAGAGCAAGTCGATGCTGAAATGAACTACATCAAGAAGGAGAATAATTCTATAGCAGATGCAGTGAAGCAATCGAAAAGCATCATATCTGATTATGAAAGATCATCAAAAATGTTAAACGAGCATAAGAAGATGTTGGATGACCAGTATGCCAAAAGCTCCTCAGAGATGAAAAGCCTGAATTCCCTGCTGCAGAACAAAGCGAAGGAGCTTTCCGATAAGATAAGCTCTGTTAGCAGCGCATTTGGAAGCAGTGCACAGATTTATTCGAATCTTTCAGGCATAAAGGCTGAGATGGAAGAGGCAACAACGGAAATAAAAAATATGAAGCAGCAGGTAAACAATTTGAACGATCAGATCAAGGCGATGAAAGCATTTGCCACTGGCAAAACCTCCAAAAAAGGTGCAACGGTGTCATCAGTCGGATCGATTATATCCAAAGTGTCTGAACTGGAATCAAAAGTTTCCAAGACTAAGAGCAAAGTAAACAATGCAAAAAAGAAATTTAATTCTACTGAGGGGTCAAATGGCAGAAAAAAATGACGAGCGCAGTATAATATCGGAGTATGAACTGAATGCCAATGGAATGAAGGTAGGCGTTTCAATATACTCTACAAAACAGGAATTTGTCCCTATATACGAAGTAAACTTCTCCGGGGTTACGCCTGCAACTAGGTTATTGCTTCTATCATTCAGGAGAGAGCTCATGTCTATGGTGCCGTTTGATCCTATGCATGTACAGGATTCGGAATATGTGAAAATATTAAACAGCAAGTATATGCAGGCGAGCGGCATACTGATAGACAAGTATCTTCCCAATACCGATCAAAAAACAAAGGATATCCTGAACTCCTACATATTGAACATGATGCTTGGCCTAGGGGAGCTGGAAGCGCCGCTGGCCGACGATAACCTTGAAGAAATAACCATAAATGGCGCAAAGGATAAGATATGGGTATTCCATAAGGTCATTGGTTGGTGCAAAACAAACATACAGCCTGCAAGCGACGATGCCATATACGATCAGGCAGAACAGATAGGCAGAAGGGTAGGCAGAGAGATAAACAACCTTACCCCGCTAATGGATGCGGAATTGGTAGACGGATCAAGGGTGAATGCTACGCTGTTTCCTATATCGCAGTCCGGAAATACGATAACCATAAGGAAATTCGCAAAAAATCCATGGACTATGCCGGCAATGATAAAAAACGGGACAATAAGCCCTGAGGTCGCATCATTGATATGGTTATGCATACAGAACGAGATAAGCCTGCTTATATCTGGAGGAACTGCAAGCGGAAAGACGAGCTTTCTTAATGCATCAAGTATATTCTTTCCGAGCACCAGAAGGGTCATAAGCGTAGAAGAAACAAGGGAGCTTACACTACCCGAATTTTTACAATGGGTTCCAATGGTATCGAGGGAAGCAAATCCCGAAGGCAAAGGCGCAGTATCCCTATACAATCTCATGATAAATGCATTGAGACAGAGGCCAGATATAATGCTGGTAGGGGAGATAAGGACCTCGCAGGATGCAGAGACTATGTTTGAAGCCATTCATACTGGGCATGCAGTATACGGCACCGTGCATGCTGATAATGTGCAGGATACCATAATAAGGATGACCAACCCTCCAATAAATACGCCGAAGATATCCATAAATTCGCTTGGCGCAATAGTTACTGCATTTAGGCATAGGAGCAGAGGCATAAGGAGAATCCTGGAGTTTGGAGAGATACTCAGAACCGGGGATGCTAACGTGCTTTATAGGTGGAACATGCATGACGACACATTTGCACAGATAAGCGAGATGACTAGGCTTACAGAAACGCTGGAACTGTATGCCGGGCTGAATGAAAAATCAATATCTGCAGACATACAAGAAAAAGCGAGCATACTGCGCTGGATGGCAAAAAATGAAGTATTCGACGTAAACGATGCAGGGTTCGTAGTGGCTAATTACTACTCAAATAAAAAAGCAGTGAATGACGCAATAAACAGCGATGTAAAGTTTTCAAGGGACATGTTTTGAGGCATTAGGGTATTGGAATGGCGGATGTTGAAGATTCATATGGCAGTCTAGTCAACCTGATAAAAGAGGTAGAGGCATCATCGCCCAAAAAGGACTCTGAATCAATAAATGCATCAAAGATATTCGACCAAGGCCCATCAAATAAAGCAAAATCAACATATATAGATTTGATGGAACTGATAGATACAATTGAATCAAGAAAGAAAGCACCAAGAGCTTCAGCTACAGTGCAAGGCCCGGTGCAGCCCTCACATCTTATAACTGCCGGAGTGTCCCAAGTTGGAAACTCAAATATAATCCCAGAAATAAAACAACCTCATGCCCAAAACGAGGTTCCGGTGCAGCAGCAGTTCGTCCAGCCCAATACAAAGGCAGAAGCTGTACAGGAAATGAAAGAAGCGACTGCAGAAATGCCTTCAAAACAAATGATAAAGGCCAGCATCAAGCGCATAAATATGAAGGACCTGGTGCTTCCAAGCGTTTCCATGTCAGACCAGATATCGGAGCTGGAGCGCATCATAGAGGGACTGAAGGAAAACGTCTTTGATGAAGAGCATTTAGATATAGTAATACAAGAGGTATATGGGTTAAGCCAGTATGTTGAAAAGGCTGATAAAGACCTGAAGAAGAGGCATATCGAGCTTAGCCAGTTGGAAAGGTCGCTTTGGCAGATACGGGATCAGAGGCTGAAAGAAGCTACTGCAATTCTTAGTGGTGCGAGCTGATGTTTGGAAAGAAGAAAGGTAATAGGGTAATTAATGTCGGCGGGCAGAGCATAGAGCTTCAGCCAAAGCCGAAGAAAGGCGTCGGATCGCTATTCAGCAAGCCTAAACAAGATCAGCCTAAAAGTCCAGCACAGAGTACGCAGATAAATGAACAGCAGGCATCCTCCCAGGTTAATGCAGCCATCGAAATGGATTCCGGCATGTCCGGAAAGATCCCAAATCCTATGAACAAAAGCAATATGAGTAAATGGCACATATATCTTGCTGGTGTGGCTGCAAAGCACAAAGGCCTTGAAGAAGCCCTCCGCGACCAGGGCATAAAGGGTACAGTATATGCATTCATACAAAGGATGATTTTAGCGTCGATCATGCTTGCAGCTATAATAGCTATTGCCATAGGCGTATTTATGGCACATGCTGGCATAGCATTGCCAATTGCAGGGATGCTCGGCTTTGTTGTCGGATTCGCCATGTACTTCATGTTCTTCAATATGTTCCTGAATTTTCCCAGGCACAAGAGCAAGGGCAGCGCCAAGAATATCGAGCGCGACATACTTTTTGCAGTCAGGGATATGATAATATCGCTCCGCTCTGGGATGCCGTTATTCAATGCCATAGTGTCAATAAGCACGGGCTATGGCGATGCCAGCCTAGAATTTTCGAAGATCGTTCAAAAAGTGCAGCTTGGCATGCCGCTCTCCGAAGCGATAGACATTACTATAGACGAATCCAAAAGCAATTCATTCAAGAGGGTGATGCTCCAGGCATCCGTAAGCATAAAGGCTGGCGCCGATGTCGTATCATCACTGCAAAGCATAATAGACCAACTCTCCCAGGAAAGAGTAATAGAGCTGAGAAGGTATGGCCAGAGGCTTAACGCCATCGCTATGTTCTACATGCTCTTTGGAGTCATATTGCCTAGCATGGGTATAGCCGTAGTGACTATACTAACAACGTTCATCTCGCTTTTTACGGTCACCCCAACAGTATTGGAAGCCACATTGGTTGGAATAGCATTCCTGCAAATAATATTTCTGCAGTTGATAAGGTCATCTAGGCCTGTGTTCAGTATGTGATATTAATGGCAATAAACTATGAAAGGCTCATATCAAGGCGCATTGCGCGCCAGGTATCGTTGCTGCTCGACCTTGCAGGCATCAAGACGTCTGTAAACAAGATAGCGCGACTAGGCATACTGGGCTTCTTCGGCATATTCATAGTCTCCGGCGCCGTGCTGTTCTTGGACAAAATAAACCTGCTTTTATCCACAGGTCTCGCATTCGCGGCTGCAGGCATGTATGTGGCTGCCATATACTTAATAATAAACTACAAAATAGACGGCAGAAAGACGAAGTTGGAAAAGATCATGCCTGACTATTTTCAAATCGCTTCGGCTAATCTGAGGAGCGGGATATCGCTTGACAGGGCTATGCTGCTCGCGGCAAGGCCTGAATTTTCATTCTTTAGCGACGACATAAAGGATATGAATAGAAAGGTTTTCGGAGGAGAGACATTTGAGAATGCGC
>DAHXGO010000022.1:0-9023 GCA_027332905.1 Microcaldota archaeon
AGACTACTTATGACAAGACTTAAATAATCAAGTTGCGACATTTGATAGATGATCTATGGTAAGTTTGTCGGAGATGTGCTTAGTACACATCTTGCGCTTCGGGTGATGCACTTCAGGCGCGGTCCGCGCAAGGAACTGGGTGATAGATTGGAGTTTTTATCGGGAGAAGAAGAAATTGCTGCAAAGCAGTATATAGCTAAAGCAGCAGAAATAGCAAAAAATTCTACTTGTTTCAGGTCAAAATGCGGCACAGTTATCGTAAAGGGCAACGAAATAATAGGTGAAGGATTCAATTCACTGCCTTTAAACGAGCATCCAGACCACTGTTTTAAGGACGAATTGCCCCTTGATTTCAAATCTGACAAAACTTGCTGTATGCATGCAGAGCAAAGAGCCATAACAGAAGCGCTAAAGAGCAATCTTGACAAACTGAACGGTTCCAGATTGTATTTCATCAGATTAGACGAGAATGGAAATAAGCAACGTTCGGGGGATCCTTATTGCACCATATGCAGCAAGATGGCTCTAGACTGCGGAGTTTCCGAGTTCATTCTATGGCAGGACAAGGGCATATGCGTCTACAACACAAAGGAGTATAATGCGCTGTCATTCCAATTTAAAGAGTAAGCCATATTATTTTTATCCTTTTCAGCTTTTTGGTACACTCAATAAGCTATTTAGCTTTATCCCAACCTCACTCAATCTTCTCATTTTAAGCCATTTGACCGTAGTTTTTCTTCGACGGAAGCTCAAAAACGGTCTCTTTTTGTCGTCAAGCTTCACCCCACATTGTTGCAACTACAGAATTTCGATGTTTGGAATGCCTCTAAAATCATTGTCCTTTGTTAAGATCGTCAATCCATATATTGTACCACTTGCAAGTATAAACGAGTCTAACATACCCCATTTGCTGCTGATCTTTTTCCTCTCAAAATTCAACTTTCCTGCTAGAGCCGCAATAGATCTATCTATTGCAATTATGGTGCTATGCTTAATTACACCATCTATCAATATCTCCGAATCCTTACCTTCCCTTCCCGCCCAATTTACTATCTCAGCTATGCTTGTTATGCAGGTGTAGCACTTTTCTGACACCAAAACCTTTTCCACCCTTTTGGCATTTTTGGTACCATTGAAAAGCTCAATCCATGCTGATGTATCAAGAAGCATGCCTAAAACCTATCAGCATGTTCCCTCCTGAAAGGGCCAGCACCCTTTGTTATGCCTACCAGCTTCTCTATGGCCTCCAACTTCTGCTTTTTAAGCAGTGCTATCTCTATCTCTTCGCCCAATTTTATTTTATTTTCTTTTATCAATTTTTTAGGTATCAGCACACCGAGTGAGGTGCCTACTCTCCTTATTTTTGTTTTAAACACTTCGCTCATCTAATCACATTATAATTTATTATAATGAGAATATAAAAAGCTTTCTATCAACATAACGTCCGAATAGCTTCGAACCTGCGGTTCTCGTCGAAAATTTGAAGCACCAAAAGCAGGCAAGAGTATTAAAAAGATCCACGCCCATTCTTTTTGGGCATAGTTTTCACTGATACAGACAAGGAAGCGAATTATATCAAGTTACGTCATATCTGTGACAACTGTAAAGGTATATATACCCGAAAATACGCGAAGATATAAGCGGTGATCAAGTACAATTAACAAAACTAGCTCAAAGTACGATGTTAGTAACGAATGGGAAAGGTGGCACACTTTTAATAGATCCGGGAAGGTACAATCTCGAACCGGGTAGATTAACACTAGATATCGTCCCAACAGCAGAGACTATTGTTATTACACATAGGCACGCCGACCATTTTGATATTGAAGTGCTAAAATCGTTATTGAGACGTAGTTCGCCAACAATATTCACGAACAGTGAAATACAGCAAACGCTAAAGGCTGAAAATATAGAGGCAAAAGTTCTTGAGATGGGCGCTAAGGTTGAAACCTCAGGATTTTCGCTAATGGCGATAAGAGCAGACCACATAGTGAATGGTGAAGTGATACCTAATTTCGGTTTGGTTGTTTCCGCAGATCACTCGAGCTTCTATTACACAAGTGATACTCTTTACATAGACCCGGCATCCCTTCCAAAGGAAACTCATGCCAAATACTTATTCTTACCAATTTCCGACCGAGGAGTTACTATGGATGCGAACGATGCTCTAAAATTTGCGCGGGGCATAAAGGCTGAGGTAACCATTCCGGTGCATTTAGACTCTCCAAAAGATAAAGATATTAATCCACAAGAGTTTGTTGAAATGGTGGAGAAAGAAGATCTTAAAGCTCGTGCAATTGAGTTTGGCGAAGAAATATCGTTATAGGTATGGTAACGCATCTGGTAGTTACCCTAGTGGTGCATCAAGCGGTGGCAGCTACAACCACTATAGCTACAACAACCATGCAGACCAATGCATCTGCAGGACAGAGTGTCTCATCCCATAGTCTGTTTTGGGTATCTTAATATCCAATATCCTTACTCCTTTTCTTATGTACAAATTCCCTTCTAAGCCTAAACGCAAGCCTTCCATCCGAATGCCTCATCGGTACACCCAAAACCGTGCTGCAGGTGGGGCAAACAAGCTTTGGCGCGTCTTCAGGAGCATTTATCTTTGCATCCTTCTGTAACTTTGTTAGTTCTGGAGGTGCAAATATTCTGTTAAAGTAGCACCTTAAGAGAGGACCAGGGCCGTCCTTTTGATACCAAAGAACCTTTGTATCGCATTTCTTGCAGAAAACATCAAGCATAACAGCATTGCCTCCTCTAACTCTCCTATATTGGTCATTCTTCATTTTGATCCTCATGGCTTCATCGCATTGGCATTAAGTTTTGAGATAAATCAATTATATATCTTCTTCTTACCGATATTATCTCCTAAATCAAGCCTTCTGAATTCCGGTGAAGAGTCGATTTTCTTATATAGTTTGACATAGGCATTAAGCAATTTTGGCATATTACCCATCACACTCTTTCTCGCTATCATGACTGCAGGCGGAATATCTCTAGTTATCGAGTGTTTTACTAAGTCCTTGTATAGTGCATCATCTGCTGCTCCAAAAACATAGACGTCTATTGAACTTTCATTCCACCAATGTACTGGCGTCCCATTAAGAAATTTTTCGGTTCCTTTAGCATCAGGTAGCTCTTGCATCTCCTTTATGAAGTCAAAATAACTGGAATACGTTTCAGCCAAACTAGTTTTTATAGGCTTCAAGCACTTTTCTTTAATATCATATAGATGATCCCTCTTAACTTTACCGTCGTTTCTACTAGATTCTATCAGAAGGGAAACTACACTGCTGACCAACACACCTATTATTGGGCCAACAAAAGCTAGCAATGCAACTAAGTTACTTTGTTGGTACAACATAAATAATATAGAGATTATTACGAGTAAAATAATGGCAAAAAATATTATGATATAAACGTTTTTTGTTCTCAATAAATCACCATTTAAGTTTAAGCTAGTTTTTAATTTTTTAGATGGACTACTCTAGGTTTAGGCTTCTAACATGAAGTCGCAATAATAAAATCTATTTTCTCTGAGCACGGTCTCTCCTTTCTTAAGCTTCAGTTTATGTTCGAATATGGGCCCATCATATACAAAAGTGTGAAATTCCCCATTCTCCCCGCACGGATCAACACCCTTGGGGAAGCTCCTTAATGCCGCTATGTCAAACTCCTTTCCTGCCAATTCCTTGCTAAGCACCTTCGAATCTATGCAAGTAAAGACTGCTCTGAAGCCATTTTCCAAAAAAGAGTTTGCAAGCTCGCTCGTGCTTCTGCCCCATAATGGAAAAACACATTTTACCCCAACGCTTTCGGCTAATAACTCTCGTTTCTTTTTCAACCATTCAAGAAATATATCTCCATATGCTATAGACGTAGAGCCCCTTTTCTTTAGTTTCAGAAGCTCATCGTACATTTTGCTTTCATATTCCTCATCTGACGAATCTTTTGACAAAAATATTTCCACCAACGGAATGCCTATCGACTCAGCCTGCATCTTCAAAAGCGATCTTCTAACTCCATGTATGCTAACGCGATCATAATCTTTTGTCACGGTTGTAAGCAGTGCATCTACCTTCTTACCGTTTTGCAAAAGTTGATTCAATGCAAGTGCACTATCTTTCCCTCCACTCCAGCAAAATACTATGCCCATACTCTTTCTTCTCACCAAAAGATTAAATTGTTAGTCCTTACAGATACAGAAGTATATTTTTTAATATGCTTCGGGCGATGCGCTTCAGGTTATACCTCTGTGCCACACTCTGTTTGATTCTACTGGCTTGTGATACCGTCTTAGCATAGCAGCATAACATATTTATATATGTCATAATATGATATATAGTGACTGCGATGGCCGACATAGAGATAAAGAACATGGTAAAACTCTTCACTGTCCTTTTGCTCAGCGAGAAGGAACAGCACGGCTATGAAATAATGAAAGAGGTAGAGAAAAAGACAGGCAAGAAGGTCAGCCCCGGACAGATATATCCATTCCTCAAGCAACTGAAAAAGTATCGCTATGTTGAAACAAAAGGCAGGGCAGAGAGAGACAAGCAGGCCTATTATCTTACTCCTGAAGGCAGGAAGTTCATGGCGAGGCTTTCAGATAAGTTTGGAGACATGTTCGAGATTGCAATAAAATCAAAGCTTACTGTATGTGCACATTGCAACTGTGAGATATACAAGGGTGGATATAAGGAGAGAATTAACGGCAGGCTCCTGAGCTTCTGTTGCGAGAACTGCGCTAAGAGCTACGGGACGTTGAATGCTAGATAATATCATGAGGATACAGATAAAAGGTGAAAAAATGAAAGATCCGGTATGCAATATGGATGTGGACGAAAACTCAAAGTTCAGGAGCAGCTACAATGGCAAAACCTATGTCTTCTGCTCCGCTAACTGCAAGCAGAACTTCGACAAGAAGCCAGAGCGCTATGCAAAGAGTTAGTTAGGGTGGAGTGCAAATGCGTCATATGCGGCTTGCATTGCATGAACAGAAAGTTAGCCAGCGAATCCCAGAAGTGGCGTTCTGCACACAGCAGCTGCAGGATGGAAATCGCACGGCATTTTATCCAAGCTAGTAAGAAAAGATGAGATCATGACAACCGACCCCGTATGCGGCATGTATGTTGATGAAAAAAGTTCGACATTAGCTATCGAAAGGGAAGGCAAGAAGTACTATTTCTGCAGTGCAAACTGCAAGCTTCAATTCGAGAAGCCCGAGAAGGAACTCAGGAACCTGAGAATCGCACTGATGGTCTCATGGCCCCTTACTATCGTAGTTGCAATACTTACTTACATTCTGCACCTCGGCTTTGGCAATTACCTAATGCTGGTTCTGGCAAGTATAGTGCAGTTCTACGCTGGACAGAGGTTCTATGCAGGCATGGCAGATGCGATAAAAAACAAATCTGCCAATATGGATACGCTGATTGCGATAGGTACAAGCGCAGCGTGGACTTACAGTGCAGTAGTTACTGTGTTTCCATCGGTCTTCCCTGCTGGAGGCATATACTTCGATACCTCCACAATAATAATCTCCTTGATACTCACTGGAACATACATGCAGAGGCTCGCGGAATCAAGGGCATCAACCGCAGTTTCTGCATTAATCGCCCTGCAGCCAAAGATAGCACATAAGATTGAAGGAGATAAAGTAGTGGACACTTCTATAGAGCAGATTAAGGAGGGAGATATTCTTCTAATAAAGCCAGGAGAGAAAATACCCACCGATTCGGTGGTTTTGGAGGGTGAAAGTTCGGTTGACGAATCGATGATCACAGGAGAGAGCATGCCTCTGACCGTGAGGGCTGGAAACAAAGTTATAGGGGGCACTATAAACTTTACAAGTTCACTGAGAGCTAAGGTCACAAAGGTAGGTGAAGACACTACACTTGCACAGATAATAAAGATAGTCAAGGACGCTGCATCAAGTAAGGTGCCTATACAGAAGCTTGCCGATAAGGTTTCATCATATTTTGTGCCTATAGTAGTGCTTGTGGGTATTTTTGCATCACTATCATGGTACCTTTTCGGAGGTGTAGGCGTAAACACAGCAATTCTGATATTTGTCAGTGTCCTGATAATCGCATGCCCATGCGCTCTTGGGATAGCTACCCCTGCAGCATTGCTGGTTTCCTCAGGAAGGGCGGCAAAAGCCGGAATACTCGTCAAAAGCGGCGAAAGCCTGCAAAGAGCAAGCAAAGTCACTGCTGTTGTGCTAGATAAGACAGGCACGCTTACGAAGGGAAAGCCAGAAGTCACGGATATAGTCGCAGCCTCTGGATATGATAAAATGGAGGTTCTAAGGCTTGCTGCAATAGCAGAGATGAATTCAGAGCACGTTATCGGGAAGGCTATTATCTCTAATGCACAGAGCATGAACATTAAGGGCGAATTCCCAACGAAGTTTACTTACACCCAGGGCAGCGGGGTAACCGTGCTTACCAAGAGCGGCAAAAAAATAACTGTCGGCAACAGGGACTTATTTGACAGTGCGCAGTTTTCAGGTCTTGAAGCAAAGCTGCAAGAACTCGAATCTGACGGCAAAACAACGCTCATAATAGGAGAAGGCGAAAAGGCAATCGGTCTTATAGCCATAGCAGACGCGCTCAAGGGGGATAGCAAGAAGGCGATAGATTCATTCAAGAATGCAGGGTACAGCGTATGGCTTGCGACAGGAGACAACCAAAAGGTCGCCAATGCGGTTGCAAAGAGCTTGGGCATAGAACATGTGATATTCCAAGTAAAGCCTAAGGACAAGTTGGATAAGATAGCAGATCTGCAGAGGGAAGGCAATGTAGTTGCTATGATCGGCGATGGCGTAAACGATGCGCCAGCACTGACAAAGGCTGATGTCGGCATAGCTATAGGTGCGGGTACAGAAATTGCAATACAGGCTGGCGGCATCATCTTGATAAAGGGCAGCGTCTATGATGCATTCGTAGCCCTCCAGCTCGGCAAGAGGACTATGTCAAAGATAAGGCAGAATCTTTTCTGGGCGTTCGGCTACAATATAGTATTAATTCCGATTGCCGCGGGGGCGCTGATACCTGTTTTTTCAATAAGCATGTACAATCTCTTGCCTATGCTCGCCGCTTTGGCAATGGCATTTAGCTCAGTGACTGTGGTTTCCAACTCCCTGCTGCTGACGAGGTTTAAGGTGCAGTAATATGCCAGACAGAAGAAAAGATGCGGAAGCGCATACGGCGCCAATCAACTAAGTAAGTTATAAAGTCTGCAACTTCAGGATTCCACCTTGGGCTCAATGTCTGCTTCGTGCACTTAGGCTGTTGTTTTACCTAAATCGCTTTTTTTCTGCAATATGCTTTAAAGGAATAAAGAGGCAAGCATAAATTGGCGGTAACATGGAAAAAGTAGAATTCGAATTTACGAAAGACGGGCCAATAATAGTAAAGAAGGACGGCAAGGTGGAATATCCTCGATGCAGGTGCGGGCATTCCACGAAGAAGCCATTCTGCAGCGGTGCGCATCATACTGTAGGTTTTCAAGCCGATGAAAGCAAGATGGAGCTGAAATAGAATAGACATAAGCATGCATGAAAATGCAAGGCATGCATATGATGCAGCACATGAGCAGAGGTTTCGTAGGCCTAAAATACATGATACTCAGATTTGCGAAAGACAATGAAATAAGCGGGTCGCAAATAATTGAAAGCGTGAATGAAATGACTATGGGCCATAGAAGACCATCCCCTGGAAATGTATATCCTGCGCTGAAAGACCTTGAAAGCGAAGGCTATCTAAAGATGCGTGAAGAGAATCATGTGAAGTACTACAAGATAACTGATAAAGGCCTAAAAGTCATCGATAACATTTCCATGCCTATGTTCGGCATGGCTGGAAAGCGCCAAGAACCGGATACTTCGGCATATCTGAAAAAATACAACATAAGCTCAGAGCTGGACAAGATAAACGATGAATTGAACTACATACTGGAAAATTCCAACAAGGTAAGCAACGATGCTGAGCTAAAGAAGAAGATCGAGCAGCTGTCCAAGAAGTTAGACCTGATAAAGGGCAATAACGCATAAACACATTCTGTGAGATAAACTGTTGATGTCTATGCGTTATGGTACGATAAAGCACGGGTTGCTTAATCCGAAGAGGAAACTTTTTGAGAATCCGGAAGCGATTATAAATTCGCTTGTAGGCGATTCGAGACTGGGATACACAGCCGATTTAGGCTGTGGCCCAGGCTATTACTGCGCTCAGTTGTTGAAGATGTCCGATGAACTTTATTGCGTTGATCCAAATGCAGAATTTCTTGGAATAATAAAAAAGCGCATTAAAGATGAAAGGGTCCATATTGTAAATTCGAGCGCATCATCTACCGGCATCTCTGAAAAATCAATAGATACTGTGGTGATGGCCAATTCATTCCACGATATGGATTTCAAAGACGAAGTAGTTGCAGAGATAAAAAAAATACTGAAGGATGGTGGAAGATTGCTCATAATAGATTGGAAGAAGGAAGAATCGGATTTTGGGCCGCCGTTTGATATACGCATGTCAAAAGAAAAATACCTAGAATTCTTCAAGGGTTTTAAATTGTTAAAATCGGAAGAGTTCAAGTATCACATTGCAATGTTATTGATAAAATGAATTCGTCTCTTTTTGTAATCCTAAAGACGCAAAAGGCATAAATATTCATATGACAAATTATTCATATGACAAATACTTCATACAATCTGGTTAACGATAATACGATAAGATTATTTTTTGATGCATTTGGGAACATGAAGCGCTTCAAGATTCTGGCAGTCCTGAAGAACGATCCCATGAGCGTATCTAGGCTGCAGAAGGTTATGAATTGCGAGCAATCTGACATATCGCATAACCTTCAATGCCTGCTCAATTGCGGTTTCGTAAGCAAGAAGATAAACGGGAAAGAGCGCATATATTATGTGAACGAAGAGGCAAAGCCCATTATCAGTGCAGTCTACAAACACATAAACAAGTACGAAAAGTACCTGATTTCCTGCAATATAA
>DAHXGO010000023.1:0-8740 GCA_027332905.1 Microcaldota archaeon
CTTATGCTCCCAGGCGCATTTGTCAGCCCAGCAGGGAAAAGTATCAGGAATGCCAACCCTATCAGAAGCATTATTATCCAGAAAGCCAAAGGGCCTGCAATTCCAATGTCCCCCTGCGGATTGCCCGTTTTGGCATCCGATGTCCCTTGCAATGGATTATTGTTATCGCCGAAGACCTGCATTCCTGCCATAAGGGTATAGAGGTTTCTATGTTTTTAAGCCTTTCTGCATAGACGTGCTGGGCGGCAAGTGCAGCAATGGAAAGGATTAATAGATATTGCATGAAAAAAGTATCTGTGATGACTGAGATGATCGCTGAGCATTTGCTGTGAAGACAAGTAGGCGGGCTGATATTATTGAACGCATTGGAGAGATTGCACAAAACCAGTATAAGGGCGACCGACGTAGCCGCACAATACTGGTGCGAGAGGCAGATGGAGCTTAACTATACGAAAGGCCCTAAGATAACTGCAGAGATAAAGAAAGGCAGGATGATGCACGAAGCGATGGAGCAGGAGGTCAATGTGCCAATACTGCTTCAACCAAAAAGCTACTCGGATTCGGTGTACAAATCATTATATACCAGTTATATGGCGCTGAAGCAGCTCCCGAGCAACGGAAGGGCACGCGAGATACAGGTATATGGGTCGGTGAATGGCTACCGCATTGTCGGCAAGATAGATGAATTAAGCGCAAAGGACGGCATGGTCACCATATACGAAGACAAGACAAAAGCCAACGACAACCTGCCCTCAGAACCGCAGATGCTCTCCCACAAGGTTCAAGTTCTTTTATACCACAAGCTTGTCGGAGACATAAAGGACAAGCTCTATACGTACCAGAATTTCAGCAGGATATATGGCATAAATCGGCTTGCCATGACCGATGAATTTAAAAGGCAGCTTGATGCGCTCGGCATAGAACCCGGGCTTCAATCCATTGATACAGTTGCAAAAGAATTCTTCAACGAATTTTCCGGGATAAAGGAACTCAGCAACACCCTATGCATAAGATACATAAATCAGTTCACCGGAAAGGAGATAAAACTTTATAAATTTGAATACTCGCAAGATGAGGCTGACCAAATACTCACGTTTTCCATGAAGTACTGGAACGGGCAGAGGGACGCTCTGCCGGTGCCGTTTGAAGAGAAATGGAAATGCAATTATTGCGTATTTTTCGGCAAGGAGTGCAAAAAATGGTGGCCGCAGAAGAATCTATAAGGTGTTCGCATGTTGAGCAAAGAAGAATTGAGGAAGGAGTTCTCAGGCAAGAGCGACGAATACTACTCTGTCAAGCTTTTCGATGATGAAGGCTTCATCCGCAAGCAGTGCAGTGCATGCGATAAGCATTTCTGGACGTCAGATCCGAAAAGAGATTTGTGCGGAGACCCAGAGCACGAACCATATTCTTTCACAAAAGACAAGCCCGGAGAAAGCATCAAGTATGTTGAATTTTGGAAAAGGTTCTCCGATTTCTTCAAGAAAGAAGGCCACACTGAAATACCTAAATATCCCGTAGTAAGCAGGTGGCGCCAGGACCTGTATTTTACTATAGCGAGCATACAGGATTTTCAGCGCATAGAAAACGGGAAGATGAGCTTTGAATACAATGCAAACCCGTTAATAGTTCCTCAGATATGCCTGCGTTTCAACGATATACCTAATGTAGGCGTTACCGGAAGGCATATGACGTCGTTTATGATGGCAGGCCAGCATGCATTTAACTATCCAAAAGAGGGCTACTGGCGCGACAGAACTATAGAGCTGAATTACAATCTGCTGACAAAAGTGGCTGGAGTAAAGAAGAAGGACCTTACATATATAGAAGATGTGTGGGCAATGGGCGACTTCTCGGAATTCGGGCCTTGCCTCGAAGGCTTCTCGAACGGATTGGAACTTGTCAACAGCGTGTTCACCCAGTTCGAATACAACAACGGCAAGAGATCCGAACTTAAGGGCAAAGTTGTGGATGTGGGATGGGGCTTTGAACGGCTCATGTGGTTCAAGTCAGGCTCGCAGACCGCATACGATGCAGTATTCGGCAACGAATTGAAGTATGCTTTCAAAAGCACTGGGATAAAGCCAGATCACAAGCTTTATGCAAAGGTATCTTCAATGTTCAGCTCCCTCGACGCAACAGAGGTTCCAAACCCTGCAGAGCTGGAGCGCGCGATAATAAGCAAGGCAGGCATAACGGAAAAGGAATATCTTGACATTATAAAACCTACACAAGCGATATACGCCATGGCGGACCACTCTAGGACATTGCTCTTCGCCATAAACGACGGCGCGCTTCCAAGCAACGTCGGCGGGGGATACAATCTTCGCGTACTGCTGAGAAGAATATTTGACTTCGTAAGCACCTACAACATCGACATAGATTTGGTCAAGCTTTTTGAGATGCATGCTAAAGACCTTTCGGGCCTCTATTTTGGCCTTGAGGAAAGCATAGATAAGATTGCAAGGATCATAGAAACCGAAAAGCATAGGTATGACGACACAAAGAGGTCGGCTGCAAAGACTGTCAGTTCAATAATAGACAAAGGCGAAGCAATAACCTCTGAGAAGATGAAGATGCTGTACGAAAGCAACGGCATATCGCCAGAGATGATATCGTCAATGGCTGCACAGAAGGGCGTAGATATTCATCTGCCAGAAGACTTCTATTCAAAAATCCTGAAGAGCGATTTCGTGGAAAAGCACAGGCATGCCGAAATCCTTGACATAGAGACTGATGGGCTTCCAAAAACAAGGAAGCTGTTCTATGATTTCGCCGAAGAGGCATACGCAAAGGTCATAGCCTCTAAGAATAATCTAGTAATACTATCGCAGACGCCGTTCTATGCAGAGAGCGGAGGCCAGGAGGCCGACCACGGTACAATAGACGACGCTAAAGTCGAGGATGTCAAGAGCATAGGCGGTGTCATAGTGCATGTGCTGGAAAAAGGCAGGCACATAAAGCCCGGAACTGAAGTGCATTGCAGCATAGATGTCCAGAGAAGGCAGCGCCTAATGGCACACCATACTGCTACGCACCTCATAAGTGCCGCAGCGAGGGAGATTTTAGGCCAGCATGCATGGCAGGAAGGCGCAAAAAAGAGCGCGTCAAAAGCGCACATTGACATTGCGCACTATGAGCGGCTAAGCGAAGAACAAGTCCGCGCAATAGAAGACAAAGCCAATTCATACATATTCAACGGCATAAAAGTGGAGATGAAGGAGATGCCAAGGAGCCTTGCAGAATCTGAATTTGGGTTTTCCATATATCAAGGCCATGGAGTTCCCGCAAGCCAGCTGCGAATAGTCGAGATACATGACCTAAAAGGCAATCTTATAGACGCCGAAGCGTGCGGCGGATTGCATCTTATGAACAGGGAATCGAGCATAGGCATGATAAAGATTATGAGCGCATCAAAGATCCACGACGGAATAAACAGGATCGAATTCGTAGCCGGCCCAGCAGCATTTGACTACATAAAAGCGCAGCAGTTCAAACTCGAAAGGATGTCGTCAATACTCGGCGTCGATCAGGCCAAAGCGATAGAGAGCTTGACTGCGATAATTGAAGATGCAAAGAGGCACAAAAAGGAGTTGGAAAAGTTTAACGAAAAGAGCATGTCATCCAAAGCGGATGAACTTGCTGCAAAGGGCAATACCATAATAGAGCAGCTGGATTATGATAAAAGGCAATTGAGAGAAATTGCAACATCGATAACAGAAACGAACAAATCATCAGTTGTGCTCTTGTACAATATGCAGATGGACGCGGTATGCATATCAGGCGAAGATTCTGGCATAGACGCACTGGATTATATAAAGAAAAAAATAAACGGCATAGCCAAGGGCGGAATCTTCAAAGGCGGAGGCACAAAGAAGTTTGCAGAAGGCAAGATAACAAGATGATGCATGTGGATATTAAAAACTCTGATAAAGGCGTGCGTGGCGAAAAACAGGGCGCTAAAACCCAGGAAGGGCAATTCATTGCAGCATTGCTTAGCCACATCAAACCAGGTGGGCATGGGCATATAACTTATTCATACAGCGACGGCTCAGGCTTAAAAGCGGACAGTTGGGAGATTAATGAGAAAATGCAGTCCTATTTCTTCATATTGCATTGCGGGCGCAGACATACTGAGATCGGCTTTGATTCGTTCCTGGACCATTTCAGCAACATCCTATCAAAGTCTGCAACAATCGGCATAATATTCAGGGCCCTGAACAAAAATTCCAGGACTGGCGATACATATGCAGAGATACGCGGATATGCTGTAAGTCTAGCAGACGGCCAATTGAAATACCAACAGCTTTCGGCAGAAGAGGTTAGGTCTGCATGCAATACCGATGCCGAAACCGGCAATCCTATCGATGCAGAACACAATGTCGTATATGGCGGAAGCGGAGACGATAAAATCTACAACTGATGCAGGGATGAGCATGTTTCCAAATATGATATACCTAATATATTCAATAGTGCTATTGCCCATAATATACATATTTCCAGCATATGCAGCAAACGGCGCGCCTGTTCTGTTCGGCGGCGGCAAGCCATTGGATTTTGGGAAGAAACTATTCGGAAAAAGGATTTTCGGGGACCACAAAACTCTAAAGGGCACCGCATCCAGCATCATCGCCGGAATTGCAGTTGGAGTAATAGAATACCCATTCATGCATTATATGCTTGCGATAGCCGTATTGCTTACTATTGGCGCAAACGTCGGAGACCTTTTCGGGAGCTTCATAAAGCGCAGGATGTCAATAAAAGCAGGGGCAAGCATACCTATGCTGGACCAATATGGTTTCTTCATATTTGCGCTGCTTTTGGCATTTCCGCTGGGCCATCTGCCTGATGCATATGGGCTAATATTCCTCGTGATGCTTACCGGCCTATTGCATGTGCTTACGAATATGGGGGCTCACAGATTAAAGCTCAAGGATGTTCCGTGGTAGCATGTTGTTAATGTGCATCGCATGAAAACTGGCGACATCTCACGAATAAATTCTGTGTTTCTTGCGGTTTCAAGGCATGTTTCAATCATCGGCATCATTGCGCTACATTCAATGCAATAGTATTTTTGAATGCAGATTTTCCACCAAGCGTTTATAATCATTCGTTCTAATTCATAAACATGGGCGCAGGGCAGTTGGGCGATACGAAGTGTTATGCTGATTCCAGTGCAGCGAAGGTTCCTGTTGACGTCAACCTTAAGCTGGATGAGCTCCCGCAGGACATACGCCTGCGTGCAATAGACCGTTTGAAGATAGGCTCGCTACGCCGCAGCAAAAGCAGATTGGCGCGGATGCTCCTAATGCTGGCCCTCATAGGCCCGGGCATATTGGTCATGATTGCGGACAATGATGCAGGCGGAGTCATAACATACGCGCAAACGGGCTCCATCTTCGGCATAGGGTTCTTCATACCTTTTATGGTCTTGATGGTGCCGGTAGCATATATCGTGCAGGAAATGACGATACGCCTTGCTGCGGTTACAAGGAGGGGCCATGCAGAGATGATTTGGCACAGGTACGGCAGCTTCTGGGGGGCATTTTCACTCATAGATCTCTTAATAGCAAATTCGCTTACGCTTGTCACGGAATTCATAGGCATAACGTTCGGCATGGGCATCTTCGGGGTAAAACCAGTTTACGCAGTGATGATAGGCATAGCGTTCGTCCTTGCAATAATGCTTACATTGAGGTACCACAACTGGGAAAGGGCAAGCCTGGTCGTCGCGGCATTCAACCTCATATTCATACCTCTTGTATTCTTTGCACATCCGAATTGGCTGCTGGTTGCATCCAGTTTCGGAAGCTGGCACGTCCCTTCCGGATTTTCTACGCTTTTCATATATGTGCTGCTGGCAAACCTCGGCACGACAATAGCGCCCTGGATGCTGTTCTTCCAGCAGTCTTCCGAGGTGGATAAAGGCACCGTGCCTGAAGACATAAAGGCGGCAAGGCGCGACACGTTCATAGGCGCCTGCATCATGGCATCTGTTGCAATTGCAATAATCGTATTGACAGGCACTGCCGTATTCAGCGCCCATACTTCTGATGCAACAACCTCGGGCTACAATATAGCATTCATACTTGCTGCCATATCGCATAAGCTTGGCGTGCTTCCTGTGAAACTTTTTGCGATAGGGCTGATAGACGCAGGGTTGATAGCTACGATAGCCATAACTGCAAGCACCTCGTGGGCAATGGGCGAGGCATTCGGCTGGCCCAAGAGCATAAACCTATCGTTCCTTAAGGGGAGGAAATTTTATATTCCTGGCATAGTGAGCATGCTAATAGCTGCAATAATAGTGCTCATACCTAACGTGCCTTTGGGCTTCCTTAACCTTACCGTGCAGGTCATAGCATCGATATTCATGCCTGCTGCACTGCTGTTCCTGCTTCTTCTGGTGAACGACAAGGAGATAATGGGCGCATATGTGAATAGCAAGCTGCAGAATGCGGCGTCGATAATTATAATGGGCGTGCTCATATTGATGAGCGGGCTTTATGGGATATCCCTCGTCTTTCCAAACTTAATATGAAGGTGATATGGATATGGAAAAAGCAAAGAAAAAATATTATGATTTCATAAAGACTGAAGAGGACTGGAACAGATTCGTGAAAAAGGAAAAACTGCTTGAATACGGAATCAAGCCTGTCAAGCGCGCGAAGATAAAAGGGTGGGCTAAACTGGCTTTTATAATCATACGCGTATACATAGCCATAATGATAGTGCTGGTGGTGCTCGGGTTCCTCCACCTGCTGTAGCAAAAGCTGCCACTACGTGCTTGCAATTACTGCGTTTGCAAGCGCGGATATTATCCCTTCTGAAGCATTAGGCATCCCAGCAATTTTTACTTCTGCGCCGGCGTCGCTCCCAAAATTTCTGCATTCAATCCCTATATCATATGCAGTTTCAAGGTTGTCAGATACAAAACCTACCGGTATCATCAGAAGTTTTTTTCTGCCAGCCTTTACCAGTTTCGCCATTGTGTCCTTTATGTCCGGCCCAAGCCATCTGCCTTCCATGTCAGCAGCGCTCTGGAATGCGAGACACCATTTGTTGCCAAAATGCTTTGCTATCAAATCTGAAGTAAGCAATAGCTGTTTCACATAATCCTCGGGGCCGCCATCTTCTTTTATTGGCAGGCTATGCAGAAGAATTCACGCTTGCATTAACGCTCTGATTGTAGTATATCCTGTATATCCTAGAATCGTTGTTCTCGTAAACCGCCTTCATCCTTATGCTGCCGTTCGAATCATACGGGCATTCGGAATACCAGCACAGCAGCGTAAACCTCAAGAGGTTGCTGGCCGCTAGCTTAGGCCCGAGTATCTCGGCCTGAGTTATGGTGCTGTTGGCATAGCTCAACATCAGCGTGTAGTTGAGCGCAGGCTTTGTAGAGTTTATGAACACGAAGCCAGAAGTGCCTGGATTGTAAAGAAGCACGCTTTTTATATATGAAAAGTTGCTGTTTCCTATGCCTATTGCAGCTCGCATATCCTTAACTTGCGTGCCGTTTATTATGAGCACAGCTTTGTAATAGGGCGGCGAATTCTGCGAGAACGTGTATAATCTTGAAGTGGCATTGCCGGAAGTGCGCATAGCGCTGAACAGGTCGAACCCGTATGGCGTCACATTGACTATGTTGGCTTCTGTGGCTATGCCTGCAAGCTCCTGATACCAATATCCTCTTGCAAGCAGATATTGCGGTTTATACTTCTGCAGAAACTGCGTGTCTGGGGTGCTGTTTAATATGAACGCATTGAACTGCGTTATCAGCGTGCCGCTCTGCCCTGCAACGCTGTCCATAAGGCTCTGCCTGCCTCCCCATCCTTCTACTACTGATCCGTCCGGCCATAGTGCAGCTACTGTAGCATTGGCAGGCGTATTATTATTGAGCCACTGCATTGCCTGAAGGAATTGAGAGTTTATGCCGTCTGCAGGCACACTGGCATATGAAGAATATGCTGTCATTACTGCAGATTCAAGAAGTATAGCAGTTATAAGCCCAAAATATAGATAGGGCATCTTCTTAATCCACATTTTTTTGATGTCTGCAGACTTTGCATAATCTAATATCGCCATCCCAAGTGCATATACTGCATACGCTGAGAATATCGCTATAGGTATGGATACGAGCGAATTATATCTTACTGCGTTTGCCTGCAGGTATCCTGTCACTACCATGTATGCAAGTATGATCAAGAATGCTGGATTCACGCTTATGCTGAACTTCGAGAATTTCTTATATTCTCGGTTGCCTAGTTTATGCGCCAGCAATAGATATGAGGCAATGCCTATTATCCATAAGAATAGCTGGAATCCGAAGCTCCCCCATAGGAACGCGAAGCTGGGATGCTGAAGCTCCTCTATCGTCTGCGTCAGCGCATTGTTCGCTATTATGAGCCCGCCGCCGCTTGCTATGCTTGCAAGATAGCTTCCAAATGCTGCGACAATCGCAATTACTGCTATAATTATAGCGCCTGCAAGCACCTCGGTCCGCCTCACTGCATTCATAGATATCGAAGCAGCCTTCTCCCTGTTATCTATTACATACAAAGCAAAGAGGGCAAAGGCGAGCATGGGCATGTAAAATATAAAGAATTTAAAGCTTGAAAGGGCCTCTGCATTTCTTATGACATCCAACGCCATCCACATGTGCTGAATTATATAAGTGAGCAGAAGAGCAAATGAGAGTATTGCGCTGTCCTGCAGTATGCGCCTGTTTGCAGTTATA
>DAHXGO010000024.1:0-8197 GCA_027332905.1 Microcaldota archaeon
TTAACCTATTTATCTTTTTTGTATGTATTTATCGGCATAGAAAATTATGGCTGCATCCAGTCAATCTCATAATATTCATATTCGCTTCGCGGCAAATCTACCCGTCTTATCTTATAATATGTAACTGACGTTTCCCTATCTGCTATTGCAAGAACAAGCTCAAGTCCTTGCGATTTTGCCTCGTTTATTACTGCAGAAAGCTCACTTCCCCCTATATATTCGTTTTCACTTAAGGAAAGCATGCCATATCTTGCATGATTGCTGTCCGGCACCTCTATCGCACCTCCGTTTCTATGGTATAATACGAAATCTATACCAATTTTTTTCTTCCTGCTCTTTCCAGGTATGGCCAATATGAACGTTTTTCTAACCGAATGCGCTACCCTTATGGCCCTGGCCCATTCGGATATTAAAAGTTTGACATCTCTTGGAAATACGTGAAGCACATGCTTCGAATGCACCCAATTGACATCGCTTTTTATTGGGCGCGCCCCGGGGAAATATATCCTAAAATGTGTACCAAACTTGAATCCAGTTTTAACTACGTAGCCTTTATTCCTCCAGTCCTTGTAAACATCATACAGTTTCCCTGCATCCGACCTGCGCTTTATTGCAGTGTCCATTATGCCCTTCCTTGTCATGTTCTTTACTTTCAATATGCCTTCGTCAATCAAGAAAAGCGTTTCATACACATCTAATTTATTCAAAGTGCCCCTATCGCTGGCTTTATATGTGCCATACTGGCCGAACCAATTATCCATATAAATCTTCATGCCTCTCTCGGGGTCATCAACTATGGTTGTCATATCCTCCTCAAAAAAAGTGCCATCAATGGCAATTTTCTCCAGTTTAGTTCCACCTGCGGGATATTTTTTAAATGGGCTTTTTCCACTTGAAGGTTCCTTTTCATTGAATGGTTTTATTACCAATCCCCTGTCTCTCCAGTCCTTAAATGTAAAATATCTGGCCATCAATTTCCTGCTTTTCATGAACTCGCTGGCTATGTCGTTGAATGACATCGCAATGCCCTCATCATGGCTGTTACATATTGCCTTTCTCACATCAATCAGGTATAAAGCCTCCTCTTTTGAAAGCGTCAGAATCCCGTCTTTGTAGGCGCCAAAGTTTCCATTTCTAAGTATGTCTATGGTAGACTGATCCTTCACAAAAAGCGATCGGCTCTTGCGGTCATAAATTATTATTAAGGTCATGATGTTCACCGTTCTGTAAATAAATTCGCAACTTCATTTTCTATATCTGACATTTTTGCAGGTATTATAATTGTAGATACGTTGGGTTTGAAATCAAGCATCGCAGCCTTTTCCAACGTTGTAAATATTATTTTCTGGCTCTTCATTGATATATCTGATATTATAAAGATATATTTGTTCTTGTTTGCCACTCCCTGCCTATAATGTGCTTCGGCCATATCAAGAACATGCATCGCCTCTCTTATGCTTATTGAACTGTTTGATTTTTGGTCATAATCTAAGAGCACTAGGCTGTGCAATTCATTCTTCAAATTCCTCGCGATTGTCTCGTAAAAGGATACTGGCTTATAATTATCATACCAATGCGGTATGGTGCAAACGCCTCCGAAGCGATAGAAATCCAGACCAGACTCGCCTATTGCAGCAGAAAATACTGAAGCGGAGTGAAAAATGTGGATATCGACGCAGGCTTTTTTTGCCTGGGAAAATAAAATCTTATGCGTCGTGGCAATAAGCGGGTCTCCGCCAAAAAGTATTGAAACATCACTCTTCCTTGAAAGGCCAATCAGCTTTGCCGACCCTTCCTCCATATCCTGCCTGCTCAAAATCTTTATCTCCTTATGCAATGTTGCGGACAGGTACGCGATCCTGTCGCCATCCATAAAACTGGTATATGCATCTGCAAATACGAAGTCGCTTGCCGCCGCCGCATCAACTGCCCTGATAGATATGTCGCCGTTGTAAAGTCCAACACCTATCAAGTTTAACATAATACCACTACAATCTCCAATATTTTTTATTTTTTATAAACTGTTTTTGGCTTTCTATGATGTCCATATAGAAAAGCCTATTATCTGGTTTAAGCATCATGAGGGCCCTTGCTGCAGATTTTGGCCCAATACCATACGTCGAAAGGGCTATTATGCCTCGCTGTCCGTATGATTTTATCATATTGGCCTCCTTAAGTATCTTACTCAGTTCTATCTTTTCATTGGGACTGAGCTTTGTGCCTTTCGCCCTTTTCTTTATTATCCTTTCATATCCTGCCTTTTCTATTGCTATCATCGGACTTCCACATCCCGGGCACAAAACCTGTCTATCTGCTTCAAGTGCCTTTATGCTTCTGGTGAATCTAAACCCACAATACGTGCACACTAATTTTATCTCCTTTGACATCATGAATTCTACAAACGAATTGAGCAATTCATTGCTTGGTGTAAGGGGTACTATGAGCTCCTTAGTATAATACGCGGAATTAAGTATGGTCGATGTCAATGGAGACATCCTGTCAAGGTCCACCCGCACCAGCCTTACCCTGCCTGAATTTAAATCATGCAAGAACTCCTTTACACTATCTATGTCAAAATAATTTTTCATCAATTCCCTTAACGTTTCAGCATAAGGTGGCGAATCCTTGAACAGCCTTAGCAATCTCCTCGACATTGACTTAGATACTACTGCATCCCGGTCCACTATCCCAAAAACTTTTGCTATGGCCATGAACTTATAGACAAAAAGTTCAGTATCCTGTACTGCATTCCTCAGGGTGTCTTCAAACGATGAAGGATTTATGGACAGCATAATGGATTTTAGGTCAATACTCCTTGGTATCTCTACGAAAACCATGTAAGGGGATGCCTTTATGTTGATGCTCCTGCCCATCTTAAGTGAAATAAGGCTGCCCAGCATCCTTGAGATTGCTTCATTGGCCAAGGTGCCTAAACCAGTATACATGACAGTGTATTCTTGATAAGACTCTATAGGCAACGATTCCGCACTCATCATGCTGAACTGTTCTTGTTTTCTTATAAATTCTATTATTGTATGCTGTTCCTCACTTCTAAAAAGTCTGGTGTCAATGCTTTCTGGAGCGTTCAATATATTTACGAATGACTTTGCAACGCTGCGGCTTACTGGTATGTCCTCGCCGCTCCAATCCGGAACTGCCGCTTCAAGATCTGTGCTGGGTTCTACTATTATCGCATCAGAATCAATGCTTACTACCTTCCATGGCAGCCCTTTTGTTATGAAAACAGAATTCTCATCTATATTATTGGCCACAAATCTGTCGTCCAGCGTGGATATTATCCTATTGTTTATAATGCTTTTCACTAAGAATCGCTTGGAGTCCGGCAATACGCTCAAATGGTCGTAGTAGTACATCCTAGTCCTGCTCCCCGAAGAAACAATATTTCCGTCAAAACCTATCATGTGCTGCTTTCCCATAAATTCTAACAGCGATTTCAATGTGCTGCTTTCTAACTGTGAATATACTTTCGACCTGCTGATTATTGTGCCTAATTCGTCCAGCCCTATAGTGCCTTTGTCAAGTGCAATGCCGCATATCTGGTTTGCCAACACATCAAGTGCACCGGTTTGCATGCCAAATACCTCGATGCGGCCACGCATTACGTTGTGGTATACCGCTGCAGTTTCTATGGCATCGACAGCATTCAACGCTATAACCGATCCGTTTGCGCTTCTGCTGGCTGCATGCCCGCTTCTTCCTATTCGTTGCGCCAATCTAAGTGCCTGCCTCGGAGATCCATACTGTATAACCAGATCTATGCTCCCTATATCTATGCCAAGTTCAAGCGAGCTGGTCGCTATTATACTCTTCAGGGTGCCATTTTTGAAGGCATCCTCTATCCCTATCCTCTCGTTTTTATCGAGCGAGCTATGGTGTACGCCAATGCCTCCAAACGGTACGGTGCTGTCTAGGTATATCAAGCGGCTTCCCAACGCCTCTACGATCTGCCTTGTATTGCAGAATATAAGGACGGATTTAGCCATGCGTATCTCTCCAGCAATCGCATTCAATCGCGAAAGGGATGCAGAATCCAAGCCGAATTTTTCGCCAAGGTGCGCTAAAGCCTTATCATAATGCATGGGCAACCTTATGCTGAGCTTTATATCCTTTACCTTTTTTATTTCTGCAATCTCAAAGTGCCTGTCCCCAGATAAATATTCCCCTGCAACCTTGCTGTTGCCCACAGTTGCGCTTATCCCTATCCTCTGAAAATTAGGTGCAAGTTCCTCCAGCCTCTCTAGTGCTATTGAAAGCTGCGCACCCCTTTTGTTGAAGTAAAGCTCATGTATTTCATCAATAATTACAACCTTTACATTTTTCAGCGCGCTGCCAAGATATTTTGTCGGGAGTATGCTTTGCAATGTCTCTGGTGTTGTTATAAGCACCTGCGGCGCTTTTTTAGCCTGCCTTGACCTTTCGCTCTGTTTTGTATCGCCATGCCTTACTGCAATGCTTATGCCAATACCCCTGCAGAATTCTTCAAGCCTCTTTATCATATCCCTATTGAGCGCCCTTAATGGAGTTATGTATAATATAGAAATCCCGCTGGAGGTCCCTGCGTCTATAATCTTTTTCAGCGCGGGCAAAACTGCAGCCTCCGTTTTTCCGCTGCCTGTGGGCGCTATTATAATGCAATTATCTCCTTTTTCGATAATCGGAATGGCTAACTGTTGTATTTCCGTAAACACTTTATAGCGGCTTAAGAATGACTCATATAGATTCAACAGGATCGCCTTATTTTTTTTGGAAATTATGGGCCTTCCCAAAAATCCCAGCGGCTATTATCAATATAATGCCCAATATTATCACTGCAATTAAACTGGGAGTGAAAAAATCAAGATAAACATCTTCCCCTCCAGAAATATTTATACTTTGCGTGGTCCCAAAGAATCTTGCACTTCCGTATACCTCGCCATATGGAACATTATCAACAGTAAAAGTTCCGCTGCTTCCGGATGTTGTATTATATGTTGTTCCGTTATAGAACGAAAGTGACAGGTCGGCATCCACGGGCGTCCCGAAAAAGCTTTGTGTTGATATTGCAGCGTTGAATACAGGCAATTTAATCGCAATGGACGCGGTGTTGTAAGCGATTCCAACGCTTTTATTGTAGCTTAAATAAGCCCCTTTATACATTGCTCCGGATATCAGATTGCTATTATTGACGTATAGGTAAGCGTAGCCGCCAGGATATCTATATCCGTTTATGTAAAAATAACTTACATTTATGGGGTTCCCATATGCATTTTCTCCCATTAAATTTACATGCCGCTGCAGCATGAATTCCGCCTCAAGGTCTACGCTCCCGTTTACAGTAAAATTAAGCGCAGCGCTGGAATTTCCATTGCTCCATTTTGAAAATGCCGTCCTAAACGTGCTGTTTTCCTGTATATAGTTTTCGCTCAAAGAAACTCTTGCATTGGCTCCATCATCATACCACCCGCTTCCAGTCGCATTTCCATATGGCGTAGTCACATTGACATAATACTGCCTGACCCAAGATGCAGTTTCTGTTATATTGCTATCCATGCTGATAGATGCTGAACTGGAATTTCCTGTGTACGATCCATCGCCAACACCTTTCCACCCAATAAATTTCTCTCTAATTCCGTTGGATATGTTTACATATTCCGGGGCGCTTATGCCTGTTGTTGCATATGCCGAATAGTTGCTATAACTGCTTATATTTCCATAACTCGATACAATTTTAATGCTGTAACCTATCTGCCATAAAGGCGTAAGGCTCGGGACGGCAGCGACATCGGAGCCAGTCTCAAAATAGTCAACGAAATTGCCTATCTCATTTACGCCATAATTATTGCTGAGCGTGGACACGCTTCCCTTCCCATAGCCTATGAATGCATAACCTTCAGGCACCAAATAAAATTTTCCGTTCTTATAAAACATCAGGTTCTTGAACCTGACTGTCGGCATAAACACGCTATTGTTTTCGCCATCCGCATATTCTGAAAACGCGGTTGGGGGATTTGCGCCAGAAGACGAAGTTCCAAGATCAACGCTTCCTATTGGTACTCCATTCATATATATGTTCCACGTGTTTCCATCTGCCATGAACGAGTAATCATTGAACGAGCCATTCCTACCTGCAGTATTATTGCCCCCAAGCATGCCATAAAACTTACTGCCGCTATAATTCGCAGGGAAGTACTCCCAAAACCACGAAGGCTGACCTCTTTGTATATATATGTTGCTAGTGCATCCAAGCGACACTGTACAATTGGTTGGATAATATCCACTCTGGTTATTTATTATATATCCGGCCTGTAGGAATGCCCCATTATTAAGGTTCTCCCCAATCCAATATCCGAATGACCCATAACTGACATTTTGCGGTTTTATTGTCTGTATAAGTACGCCTGCCCCGGAGTTGAACGATGCATTATCCGATCCCCTAACTCCCGTCTGGAACCAGTACTGCGCGGAAGCTATATTGACCGCAAAGTAAAAAATCAAAACCGCAGCGAAAAGTGTATTGATAGCAGTTCTATATTTTTGCATAATCCATACCTATATCATTCAACCTACTAATTATCCTATCCCTAACCTCCTTATTTATGCCCTTCCATTCCATTACCGCAATTTCGGGCGCCCTGTTCGAGCGTAATGATGCCTGTTCAAGCATCATGTATTCGTTAAGAAAGTATTTTGGCATTATATGTGAAAATGCATACTTCCCTTCAAATGCAAGTTTTGCAAATCTTTTTGAATAGTGTGTCCCCCCTATACCTATTGCTATCTTATCAAAATTTTCGCCATCATTTTTATCTAAAAGGCAATGCATTACGGCCTTCGCTACTGTCTCGGGACCCTCTTTTTCATTCATTCCTCCCGCGTTCCCGCCGAATTCTGCAAAAAGCGACGGCGTCTTCAAAAAAGGGCCATGATGTGTAGCTTCATACACTACATCTGTGCCACCATAATTGAGCTGTCCCATATACTTCAATATGCTGAACATTTCTACGGGGGCGGCAAAACTCAATTCTCTTGGCCTGCCACCTAATTTATTCTCATTTGACCAATTGCCTTCTGAATGTACTGTTAACGATTTTATGCCTGCACTGCTCTTATGCATGCTTAAGAATATTATCAAATCGGTATCGAGCTGTGCGTCTAGAAAATCAGCTTCGACAAGCGCAGAATCAATCCCTATCATATCTATATTCTCAAATCTGTAATGTTCAAATCCGTTAAGCCTCCCTTTATATTCAAATCCGAATTCATTGCGTATAAAGCCAGCGGTTTCCATTGATATAGGGTCTGTTTCGGAGTATGCTATAAAAGGCATATTTATAATTATATAATTGCATCATTAAAAATCTAATCTGTTGAGAGCATGAAAGGGGATAAAAACGCAGGTCCGCGATTTATCAGGAAAATAGAAGACTTTAGCTGCAGCCACTGCGGTGCAATAACCAAAGGCAATGGCTATACTGACCACTGCCCTATATGTTTATGGAGCATGCATGTTGATATCAATCCCGGCGATCGCGCTAACGAGTGCCATGGCATGATGAAACCAGTGTTTGCAATATCAGACAGAAGAGGAACGTACATGGTAACATACAAATGCACTAAATGCGGAAAAATCAAAAAAGTCAAGGCGTCCCCAAACGATAATGCAGAAATTCTAAACATGCTTCAAGCACTAAAGTAACCGTATAAAATCCAGAATTAAAACAAAGCTTATCGGAAATCCCGCCTGTTTATCCGGGCGGTTTGCAAATCTACACGCAGAAGCGAGTAAATGGGCAAAAGGGAGGCTATAAAATAATTAAATACTATCTAATTATGTGGGATTATGCAGTTTGAAGCAATTGCCTTTATCTTCTTCATACTGTTTTCCATATTTATTCCAGTATCATTTTTATTTTCATCAAAAATGTTGCGTAAAAGATATGCAGGCAACCCTGTAAAAAATTCCCCATATGAGAGTGGCGAAGAGACCATAGGAAAAAGCCGCGATATAGACGCAGAATACTTCCCATACTTTATAATATTTTTGCCATTCGAACTGATTGCCGTTTTTGCCATCTTGTGGTCCGCATATTCATCTTATGCTGGAAAACTTTCAGGGTTGTACGTAATGGCATTGATTGCTCTGGCAGCCTGTTTTGCCGTATTCGGATATAAATTAATAAATGATGATCATGCAGGA
>DAHXGO010000025.1:0-8167 GCA_027332905.1 Microcaldota archaeon
CATTTTCAACTTCTTCGGAATAAGGTCCGAAATCAAATGGCTCATAATCCACGTTATAATCCTTAAAATCACTAGGGAAGCTCTTGGTTATTAGGAATATGAATTTTTGCAAGGAAGTAGATCACGCTCTTCTCTGAATGAACAATGCTGCCGTCCTTCCTTTTTTCATCGTACTTGTATGCCTTGACGGCTTTAAAATTGGTGTCTAAATGCGGTTTCATGCCTATTTCTTCGCTTATCTCTCTTTCGGCAGCCTGGATCGCACTCTCTTCCTTCTCTATGTGGCCCTTCGGGCCTATGTCCAGAACATCGCCATTTGCAATCCTGCCGTATTTCTTGTAGTAAAAATCGTTGTTCTGCACAAGTTCTAGTATTGTTGGCTCTTTATATCCTTCTATAAGGATAAGGGCACCCGCGGAATATTCTTGTTTTGTGTTTTTGCTGCTTCCCTGCTTCGTAGCGGTCATACCCTTCTTCCTCTCTTTCCTCCAGGCCTGCGCGTAGTATCAGTAGGTATTGGAGTGACATCGTCTATTTTGTTTACCCTTAATCCGCTCCTTGCCAATACTCTGACTACAGCCTGCGCCCCGGGGCCAGGCGTCTTTGAGTTATGCCCTCCTGGCGCTCTTATCTCTATGTTGATGTTGGTTATGCCTTTATCCTTCGCTTCAGACGCAACTTTGTATGCTGCCTGCATTGCTGCATAAGGCGATCCTTCCTGAGAATCGGCATTTACCATCATGCCACCGCTACCTACAGCTATAGTTTCGCTGCCGGATATGTCAGTAAGCGTTATTATAGTGTCATTCTTAGATGAGTATACATGCACGACGGCCCATCTTTCAGGCCTTGGCTTGACCTTTGCCTCTTCCATGGCTTTAGCTTCATATGAGACTACATCCTTTTTCTTTTTTTGGGCTGGCGCCTCTGTCGACACCGCTTTTTTATTGGTTTCTTTCTTTGCCATTCAAAACACCATCAGGCTGTAGCTTCTACAGACTCTGCTGCGGGCTGCTGTTCTGCTTTTTCAACAGGTTTTTCATCTGCAGCAACGCTTGTTCCCTCCGAGGGCTTAGATACCGGAGTTATCTCTATTGGCTTGTAATAACCTATCTTAAGCTCCTCTTCCGCTTTTACCATGTATCCAGGTTTATTGACCTTTTTTCCGTTTATCGATATAAAACCATGAACTACCAATTGCCTTGCCTGTTTTATGCTGCGTGCCAGGCCCTTCCTGAACACCACTGATTGCAAACGTCTTGACAGGAAAGCACTTTCGTTCAAATCGAGCAGCTTCTCGAGGGTAGAATCAGCAGGTATAACTCCGAGTTTGACTAGCCTCGTTATTATGCTGTTTGCAACGCTATCTGACCCAGTACCTGAAAGCAGAAGCCTTACGTTGTTCCTGAGCTTGCTCAAATCTGACTGCACCTTCCACAGCTCCTTCATGTTCTTCAAGCCGTATTCCTTGAGCAATTCATTGTCAGTGTTTATTCTTGCCAAATTCCATATATTCTTAGGCTTTTCGAACTTAGGCTTGTTTCTCTTCGGCGCTCCCATTCAATCACTTTTTCTTATCGTCTGTCTTTGGGGCGGCCCCTGCCTTTGCAGCTTTCTTCATGACGCCGACAGTAGCACCGGTCCTGCCTGTTGACCTAGTATGCTGGCCGCGCACCTTCTGCCCGTGCTGGTGCCTTGACCCTACGAGCGTTCTCAATGAGGCGCCCCGGGTTATGTCTTGACGGACTGAAAATATAAGATCGTTTCCGACTACATGTGCATCTTTGCCGGTCTCGAAATCCTTTCTCCGGTTAAGCATGAATTGAGGTATCGAATATTTAGAAGGTTCTTTTATCAGGCCTTCTATCTGAGCTATTTGCTTCTCATTGAGCGCGCCTATCTCAGATGTTGGCGGTATGCTCAGCTTTTTGTCTGCAGTAAATGCCATGGCATGCGCCATTGCCGAGCCTATGCCTTTGATCCTCCTAAGGGCGTCCTCTATCTTTAGCTTGCCGTCTATGTCTCGGCCGGCAATCCTTATTATGGATGTCGCCCTTTTATCTTCATTTTTGAAATGTCTTTTTTCTTCTGCCATTATAACACCGAAACGCCAGGGCTGGGATATTCAGCTTTGGCTTTTGAACCCAGAAGGCCCGTGAGAGCCATACGCTTGCAAGTATAAATTTCCAGGCGTACGCGTTACCAGATTCTGCCACCCTGGCATTCGTAGAGATATTAACATACAAAGTAATATATCCTTTGCCATTTGCATTTGGATGCCAAAAACAAGCCTCGCGGCTTTCATATATGAGATTATAAGCTTTTAAATGTTTTCATTTTATTTCACGCTCCGAAATAAATGAACTGCCGAATGGGCATAAAATAAAAAAGAGGGGCAATCAGGCAGGTAAATATTTCCCAAATGCCTGAAGGTGCTCATAAAAGCCGTTGTACCCTATGAATAACGCCATGAATGCAGTCATTACAAGAAGGAATACCATGAAGTAGAATGCGTATCTTCCGGGCCCTTTCGGATTCATGTAGATTATAGGCGAAAATACGCCAGCCAAACCAGCAAATATATACAAGCCCATTGCAGCAAGCAGATTTATGCCAGTTTCAAGCCCGTATGAGACTATGCCTATTGAACCGACAAGGATGTATATGCCCAGGAAAAATCCTATTACCGACAATATTTTTATGTCGATGTTTTTTAGGAGCATGTATCCCCCGATGACCATCAATATGCCCAACATAAGCAATGGGTCTCCAAAAAGCATGTTATACGAACCAGGAAGCGGCCAGGTAAACGACATCAAAAAGCTGCTCGCTGCATTGAAAAAGCCAAAGCCCATTATGGGTATTGCCAATGCGCTTGCATTCTTCTTTCCTGCAGATATCCTGTATGCATATATAGCAAGCATTAGTGCGCTAATGCCAAGACTAAACAACATTATAGTCAATGGATCTATGAATAATCCCATCTCATCACTTCTACAACTATAAGGGCAGAGCCCTTATAAATACACAACTTTTTATTGTTGGCTCATTTTAGTGCGCTCACTTTATGTCTCTTATCGCTTTTTTTACTTTTCCCATTGTCTCACCGTCTATAGAGTCCATGTTGTGAGCAGACTTGGCATGTTCTGCTACTTTCTTCATTAGTTCAGTTTCAGATTCTGCTGTGGCAGTAAAGCCGCATTCCAAACCTATTCGTTTACATGCAAATTCTTTAGTCATCCTATCGCTATTTGATTTTGGAAACGCATGTTTATACGCTTTTCTAAAAATAGGAATGCCCTTAGCCTTTTTATGCGCGCATGGCTTATTGCATTCCCGGTTTTATATCAGGCCATACCATAAAAGCAGTATGCCTATGAATTCCGAATAATAGAGGAATGCGGGTACCTGCACGATGTATAGGGTTCCGGCTATGCTGACTATTATAACGCCGGTTATTATGCTTAGCATCTTCTTGCTTTTGCCCTTTGCATATGATTTTATTGCTATTGCTATAAGCAGGATGGCAGCAGGGAAGGTGACTAGGCTTGATGCAGTTACAACATTTAAAGGCAGAATCCCATATACTATGTGATTTATTATTATGTTTCCTATCTTGCTAGTAGCCAGAAAGAATACGAGAAATGCTTCGGTAACTATCGAATATGTGGCATATACCCTCGGGTAGATTCTGCCTCCGAGCAGTTTTACCGAACCGAATGCAAGGAAATTGACTATAAGCGAGACTATCAAGAGATACACGCTCACCAGCAATGTGTATGTAATCCCAACTGCAAAAAGCACTTCAAAAAATACGGCAAGCGCAAACAGCCATATGCCTATAGACCAATACAGGTAGGGCTTTTGTTTTTTGGCATAATATTTTCTGGATACGGCAAGTGCAAGCCCAAAGCTAAGGATAAATATGATTAGCGTGGAAAAAATTGTGAACTCCGCAGATGCGAAAATGCCCGCCATGGATTCCCTTTTTTAATGTTAATAATCATATAGCATTTGGCTTTATTATGCTTTGTGCACCACTATGGAATTTTTCAGGTTAATGGTTCAACTGATTTAGTTTAATGGATTGCAATAAAATACATTTTGAATTTGAAATGAAGCGAGAAAGCAACGCCACAATAGAGGGGAGATGATATGCTTACAGAATGCATGGCAGGTAGATGCCCAGGCACTTCGACTTTGGCTTAAATGCGAAAGGCATGAATTATTAATTTTAGCGAATATATCATAAAGTAATCAGGCAAATGAAATTAACGCAGCCGTACTGCGTAATTTATTCACAGGAGGATGTCAGTTATGGTGATGCCAATGACAAATGAGAAACCCGTGCTGGTCGCACAATATAAGGGCACAGACAACAAGATAATAATAAGGCAGCCTAAAGAAGCCGAACTCGCGGCCGTCAACAACCTCTTTAACGAAGTCAAAGACGCACTGGCGTTCTACCCAGACCTATTGAAGAAAGAGGAAGGCAAAAGGTTTGCGGTAGATAAACTCATGCAGTTACTTAAGGAAAATGATAATTCTGTGCTGGTCGCAACAGACGAGAGCGGCAACCTGCTTGGCGTAAACTTCAATTTTTATGATCCGCGAAGTGGAACCACATGGACCGAATGGACATGCGTCAGGGAGGAGCATAGGGGCCACAGTGTGGGCAGCGCGCTCAGGCGGGCTATGCTGGAGGTAGCAGAAAGGCGTGGATTCGGGCTTATCGTGCTCGCCGAGGTGGATCCGGCGAACAATACGTCGTCAATGGGGCTCAAGAAATTGGGTTTCAAGTTGATTGCCGTAAACGTAAAGAGGTTCTGGTACAGCGATGACGCAGATATATACGCATACCAAATAAAACAGCAGGGTATGGCTTAATCTTCAGCATACTTGATTATTTTATACCCTCATTTATCCGATTTGGGCCTATTTTCTTTCTGTTTTTGCCGGTTCATTTGGGATTTGAACCAGTGACTTACACCATGAATTTTATTCGTCCCCACTAGGATTTGAAACTGTTGCTGCCGAAGCTGAAGATAAGAATAGGCGGGCCCAGTGGGATTTGAACCCACGACTTAAAGGTTAAAAGCCTTCCACTCTAGCCAAACTGAGTTATGGGCCCATTTATTAAATTTCTGGATAAAAATTTACCCGTGTTATGATTTATAGTGAAAATTTATAAATATGTTCACAATTTAAGATAATATTATGACAAAGATATTGTCTCTTGTAACTAGCAGGGAAACTGAAAAGATAAACATGGCGTTGAATTTTAGCAAAAGGCAAAAGGCAGCGGGGCATAATATCAGGATACTTTTCTTCGGGCCGAGCGAAGCAGCGCTTGCAGAAAATGAAGACATGAAAAATGCCATAAAGGCAGATTTTCCTGATTCAGATCGGCCAAAGGCGTGCATAGCAGTTGCACAAATGCAGAATATAGATGCCAAATTGAAGGATACTGCAGAATTGGTAAGGGCAGGAGAGTATATTACAAAAAGTATAGACGAAGGTTATGCAGTAATAACCTTCTAGCATCGCATAGAATTGCGCTTATGCCAGGTTATCTACTTCTGATTTGAGCTGCGGCATCGTAATATCCGGAGAACCATTTACATAAACGATCCTGCCATTTTTATTTATCAGGTAATATAGGTCTAGATACGCTTTTGGGTCGTAAAGCGCACTCATCTTGTAGCCTGCATACGCAGATATGATCCCGCTGTTATCAGATGCGTTTGCCGAACTCGTATTCACAAAGTCATTTATACTTGGGCCAGGATATCCAAGATTGTTGTATAGCTCCAATTCTAATACAGTTATATCCCTATTGGAAAAGAAGCTCATGTTACTGGTTATAGCTCGGGTTCCCGCTATGCATGAACTGCACCAAGTGGCCACAAAATACACAAGCATCGGCTTGCCTTTATAATTCGAGACTTCCTGCAGCGTCCCGTTTGGAAGCGTGAAATTTGCATTTGGCGCTTCTAAGCCTGCAGTTAATATCCCAGACTGAGATTGGGGAGCATTTGCCCTAATCGAATTATACCAATATGCTGCCCCAAATATGAGTATTATGGCAAGCACAGCGCACGAATACAAATATTTCTTTTTCATCCCTTAACACCTATTTATTAATGCAGCATGACTTCCAGATTTTCCCAGATAGGCTGTAGATGCTTATAACCATTATGGACAGCGACACAATTATAAAAATAATCCAAGTATTTGCAAAGAATCCCTGTATCTTGCCAGTCAAGCCGAATAATACAGGAGTAGATGCACCGAAAGCGGACAGCGCAAACGGCACTATTGGAGTGCAACAGAGCAGTTGGCTTGATGTACCTACTATCAGCCCGAAAAACGTTGCTTTTTTGGTTCTGCTCTTTGCTATTGTCGCATCCCTTTTGGCTATATATATGTACATTGATGTTGATATCGCAAACATGGCTCCCAAAAATATTATGCCGGATACTTCTACCAAACCACCGATGAAAAGTGATCCGAAAAGAATGAAACTTTCATGGAACAGGTCCAACATGTAGAGATAGGTGATGCTTATGGCGACTGAAAGCAACACAGCTAGCAATGCATAGCTGCGGTTTCCGAAAACCTCCTTCAATGATCCAATAAATGCCATTTATATCATCACACGGTGCAGCAGCTCAACTTGCTTACATCTTGATAGAAGTTTTGCGATGCAAGCTTCATTGCTTCACCCAATGTTGGGAATACGTGGACAGTGTCTATGATGTCGTCTATAGTAAGCTTGAATTTAATTGCCAATGTTGCTTCCATTATGAGATCTGCGGCATTCCTTGAAAGTATGCTGGTCCCCACTATCCTCTTCGTTTTGTAGTCTATCACTATCTTTATTAGCCCACGTTCGTCTCCTATTATGCCCGCCTTTGGAACTAATGAAAGTGGGATTGCGCCGCAACTGCACTTGATCCCCTTACCATGAGCTTCTGCATCCGTAAAGCCAACTTTCGCAGCTTCCGGCATTGTAAATATCGCACTTGGTATTTCAGCGAAGTTTATTTTTTTAATGTCCTTTGTGAACGCGTTCTGTGTAGCTGCATTGCCTTCCTTTGCTGCCACTGTTTCAAGCATAGGTTCACCAGTAACGTCTCCCGCTGCATATATACCGGAGGCGCTTGTTTTAAGCATCTCATCTACTTTTATGAATCCGTGCTCGCTTAATGATACACCTGCTTCGTTAAGATTAAGCTTTTCTATGTTTGGGATCCTGCCAGTGGCAAAAAGTATCTCGTCTGCTGCAAACGTCTTATCTACACCTTCCATGCGCCCCTTTATGTATTTCTGCGTTCCGTTTATGCCAATTTCCTTTAAATCCACGCCAGTGTTTATCTCTATCCCATCCTCTTCAAGGTACCCCGATAGAAAGTTTACAACTTCGGGCTCCCAATCAGGTATTATGGTCTTGCTTCTCTGCAAGATGGTGACTTTTACGCCAAAATGTGCAAACATCTGTGCGAACTCCAACCCCAGGGCCCTCCCACCTACGACAATCATTGACTCTGGAAGCTCTTTTATTGAAAGCGCTTCTTCATTTGTTAGGTAATTGACGGATTCTATGCCTTCTACTTTTGGCACGTAGGGCCTTGCCCCAGTAGCAACAAGTATGTTTTTTGCATTGATCTCCTTTTGCCCGGCAATGATAGTATTTTTGTCCTTGAAAGCCCCGAATTCGTTTATATACGACACGTGCTTTAAGCTTTTCAGGACGCTTGAATACTTCTTATCTCTGAAACCTTCGACAATGGCATCTTTTTGCGCTATTATCTTTTTGAAATCGATGGAATCTATTGAGGCGTTTATCCCTGCGTATCTAGCCTTCCTGATATCGTCTACGAATTCACCTAGCGTTATGAGCCTTTTGCTCGGCACGCATCCGACATTGACACACGTACCTCCGATTAATGCCCCTTTCGTAACATTCTTCCCGATCATTATAGTGTCTATTCCAAGCGAATCCGCTTTTATTGCGGCAGCGAATGCCGCCGCACCGTGTCCGATTATTGCATAATCAACCTCTTCCATATTACAATCACTTACTTCAATATATTGAAGTATTTTTTTTAGTTCCAAAAGAAATGCTTCTGCTTCCTGGGGAGAGGAAATCCCTGGTTCAGTAACT
>DAHXGO010000026.1:0-7545 GCA_027332905.1 Microcaldota archaeon
TGATCTTGTTCCTTGTAGGGATCCGCTGGATGTGGCGGGACTTCCACCGAAAGCTAACACAAACTCGCTCTGAAAAACATTAGCACCGCCAAAGATAAGACCCATATTTGCTGCGTTTATACCTACTGCTTTTGCTACGTTGATTGCACTCATTCCTTCTGGGAGCGTAGCTCCGAATACGCTTCCAAAATCTGCGCCGAGCGAACCTGCAAAATCAATTCAATATTGATATGTTTGAGACTACGCCATAGCTCTGTAATGGCCGGCCCGATAGTCTGAAATCGCCTACTGCTACAAATTCGCCGCTAGTAGAAGTGTCTGCCACCACGCGCAACGTTAAGTTTTTGCCAATCAAAGTTCCTATTGGTATAGTCACATTTCTGAATGTATATGATCCGCTGGCGCCAAACGCGCTTTCGTTGAACGTATTGTAATGCGCTATTATCTCAGGTATTCCATTTTCAAGAATCTCTACATAAATCAAATTGTTTTCGGGGCTTATGGTCTGGAAATCAATGAAATGTTCGGACGCATAAAACGGGCTTGAAGTCAGATTTCCTGCAGCATTCGAGGACCCACAGTTGTATGTAGAAGCAAAATACGTGCCGTTGTATCCTGTCCACGGCCCTCCAGCAGTGCAGTTGTGTGTATCTGCATAGCTGGCATTTATGGGTCTGCTGTCAAAGCCTTTGCCTGTAAGGTTCCAGCCAATATAAGTGCCGCTTGCGAATTTGCCACCATATATATTTTTGTATACGGCATTCTTTGGAGGCACAAGCGTAGTATTCAGGTTTATTATCGAATATTTATTGTTGCATGATCCTCCTGCAAAACCTCTATGCATTGTTATCTTATAAGTTTGTGCAGGCATTGAAAAGTTGCTGAATAATGCTATGCAGCCATAGTTTATGCTTTGGTTAAGGTATGTTACGTTATTCGCACCTATAATCGTGAAATTGGTATAGTTGCTGTTGCCGTTTGCAAGCCATATGCCTAATGCTCCTCCTCCCCACATGCATGTTCCAGTATACGTTTTGTTGAACAGAGCAGACAATATGGAGAAGTTATTGCAGCTCGCAGAATATATTATCGTCGTGGTAGGTGCAGTGGTTGTCGCAGTAGTAGCAATAGGGGATATTGTCGTAGAAGCAGGCAGCGGGTGCAATATAAAATTATATCCAGTAATCAGATATCCTAGTATCGCTATCACTATAATCATTATTGCCCACACTAAAAATCCTTTGTGCATAATACAACCACTTTATGTATAGGTATTTATTTATATAGTATAAATATTTTCTTATTCAGATACTAGAGCTTATAATGCTTGATTAAGGTGTAATTTTGGGAAGCATACCTAGAAAGTGGAAGAAAAAAGGAAGAATGCGCTGGAAATGGCTCAAGAAAAGGCGAAAGCGCCTTAAGAGAGCGCAGAAGAGGAGAGTAGGGGAGCTGTAGCTTCTTCCTGCTATCTGCATCTTTTTTGCAGTTGTTTATTGCAAAGGCCTAGCTTTGCCTCGGTCCCGCTGCAGCAGGCATTAATATTTCCCCTTGCTGGCGAGCCATACTGCATTAAATATGGTATGATTGGGCGCCATAGGCATTAACGCAATTGCAGTCAAACTAACGATGTCTTCATGAACCTAAAAGTCCTTATGCCATTGCCTCATCTCAACGCTATTTGGTCGGCCAGTTATGTAATAAATCCGGGCTTTATGCACATGAAAAAGTTTTTAGTTATGCATACTCATTTATCCTAGCTAGTGTTCGCATGTCAAGCTTGAGATCTGATTTGGAGAAAGAAGGTTTTTCACTTCCTGAATTGTCAAGGAGCAATCTTGAAATTGCAAAGGAAGTCGCAGAAGGCGGAGGAAGCCTTATAGGCAAACACAAAACGAAGCGTTTCTTCCTTGTCATAGACGGTTTAGGATACGACCTCCTTAATATGGCTATGAATAAAAGCCCAGTGTTATCAAAGGCTTTTTCCGATGCAAAAATAGAAAAAATAAAGACAATGTTTCCTTCGTTTACGCCATCGGTAATGACAAGCATAGACAGTGGGTTGACAATAGCCGAGCACGGCATTGTCGGAAGCCCAATACCTATGAAAGAATATGGAAATATGCTGGATGTATTTAATATACCTTGGGGTCCGAGCCTAGACGAAGCATTGGGGAAAACAGACAAATATCCCATATTTCCTGAGATGCATACATTAATAAAAATGTCCAGGCACAAAGGGTTCCTTTACCTGCAACATGAAAACATATTGAACAAGGGGAGGAATCTGAATGCATTGGATAAAATCAACTACAGCAAATATATATCGATGGATGACATGATAATACAGGTATTGAAAGCGATAAAGTCGAATTCTAAAGAAACTATATATGCATACATTGATTATGTGGATCATGCACAGCATGTATATACAAAAAGCACATACGACGGTTTGGAGATTACTAGATATGCCCTTGAGCGCTTGGCGGAAAAACTGATTCCTGCGCTTAAGCAAAGGGGATGGGAGACTGTAATCACATCGGATCATGGCCAAGGATCATTCAATGAAAAAGATTTAAGAAAGATATCGCCGCAGAGCAAAGTGCTGGAAAACCTTACCACATATCCATGGGGAACCCACAGATCAATGTTCTTTAATGTGGTTGATGGAAAAGGCAAGCTCTTTGAAGACGAATTTCAAAGGAGTTATGGGAAGAGTGCATATCTTGCTGATTCAGACGAAGCAATAAGGTCTGGAATGTTCGGAAAACCAAAAGTCAGCAATTGGTTGCGATACCGATTTGGAACGCACATAGCAATAGCGAAGGGCAGCAGCTTCCTTTACTACAAATACCCTGACAAGAAGGACTACGAGAAAAAAATATTCGGCCATCATGGCGGAATGTCCAAAGACGAAATGGAGATACCGCTTGTGATTGTATAAGCCAAAGGGTTATGGCTTTAAAATCAGATTTATGGGCGCATGGTCAGATCCCTCTACGCTATCCATTATGCCAGAATCCGAAATTCTACTTATAATGTCGTTCGTAACTAAGAAATAATCTATCCGCCACCCTATATTTTTCTTCCTTGCGCTGAATCTATACGACCACCAGGAATATTTTACATCATCTTTGTGAAAATATCTGTAGGCGTCTATGAATCCATGAGACAAGAATGAAGTCATCCAATCTCTTTCTGCCTTTGTAAATCCTGCGTTATTCGAATTCTCTTTGGGTCTTGCTATATCTATATCTGCGTGTGCAACATTCATGTCGCCGCATACGACAAGAGGCTTTTGCTCCTTCAACTTATCCGTATAGCTCATGAATGCGGCGTCAAAACCAAGTTTATAGTCCAGTCTTTTCAAGTCCCTCTGCGAATTCGGGAAATAGGTGTTTATAAAATAGAAATTCTTAAACTCAAGGGTCTGAACCCTGCCCTCGTGGTCGAATTCCTTTATGCCTATGCCATTTAATACTGAAAGCGGTTTTTCCTTTGTTAAAACCATGGTGCCGCTATACCCTTTCTTCACTGCCGGGTTTATGTATTGCGTGTATCTGAGCTTCTGGAGTTCAATGTGCTGTATGCTTTCAGATGACTTGATCTCTTGCAGCGCAAGTAGGTCTGGGGATTCTTTCTCGATGAACCCAACAAGTCCTTTCTTCACTGCCGCTCTTACGCCGTTGACGTTCCATGATATTATCTTCATTGATTATATTTAGTTGCAAACACTTATATCACTTGATAAAACCAGCCGAATATCGCCGCTTTGCACTTTACTTTTGGTGCAGTAAAGCTCACGTTAAAGAAGTCAAGCGCCTTCTTATCGTAACAGTACCCGCTGTCCATGCCTGCCTCCAAGCTGTCTATCTGTTTGCCCGATATGCGGTATATTAAATTCATTGACGGTACATATAATGTTCCGTTATGTGCGGTGTAGCTTAGGCCTCCCATGTTTGCGGTGAATTTGGACCCATTGGCAGCAATGTAAGTTGTATAACGGTGGTCGCCATTTGCTATTCCTTCAATTATGTTATAAACATCTGTGTTGTTCGGATTCCTAAATATTAAGATGACGGGGCATGAAAACACACCTATGCCTGTATTATATCCAGATATTGTGGTGGTCTGATTTGTTTGCACAGCCCTAAAGCTAAAGTGCACTATAACAAAAGGCATTATCCCAATGATTGCTATTGCCGAAATTCCTATTGCATATCCATTTGCCTTGCCCTCTTTTTTATCCTCGCCCGCGCGCCTTTCTGCAGCTTTGTAATATTTTATCCTTTTGAAATGGCTATTATACTCCTGTTCTACCCTGCCAATGCCAATCGGCTCTGATATATGCTGGCTTACCGTCGACTTTGCAAGTCCCAACACTCGCCCATCTCTGTAACCGTCATCTTTTTCTCTTTAAGCAGTTTCAATATCCTATTTTTAGTTTCAAGGGTTTTACCCCTGGCTACACCTAACGATATATCCGAGTTTAAGGTTTATTAAGGATTCTTGACCGTTAGGTTTTTGTTCGGTTTTTACGTGAAGAAGCATTGAAAGTTCTGATTTACCTATAAATCCTTTTCAATATATCCAAAATCTAGGGGCTAAGTACGCAAAACAGAATTAATAAATATCTCCCCTATGATAAGAATTTGATTTCTATGGAGAAGCAACTTGAAAACCAAGAAATACCATACTCTGCAAAGGCGTTTGCAAATTCATATAAGCGCGCCAAATATGTTTTCGGAAATCCAATAATGCTCTCATACGCAGATGCAGCAAGCAGCTTCTGTTGCAATCCTGAAGTGAAAACAGACACATTGTCTTGCATGATACCGAACAGCAAGATGATAGGGGTAGACACTCAAAAGGCCAATCAAATGGGCTTCTATGTAGAAGAGGTGAGAAGCAGATTCATAAAGTTCTATGACAAGATAAACTCCATAACCATTGAAATAGGCCTAAAGCACGAGCAGTACAGCATAGTAAACGAATCACTTAAGGGAATAATTGGCGAGAATGAAATAATTAGCAATCATTCATTTCTGGGCGTGAGTACGGACGAGCTTTTGTTTTATTCAAAGCTGATAACCGTAGACAATTCTAAAGTGCTTGTGCCTGCATACATCCATCAACTTTCAATGCTTTATTCATTATGGCTTTCTGAAACTGACGATGAGCGCGCTGACAAGTATGCCAACATGATAAAGCCAATCCTCTTGCATCATTTTCGCAATCCTGAAAAGTTATGGCGCCTTTCACACGATGCCTTAGCCAACGAAAGCCCTAGGTACGTAAATTCTATGTGCGTTGATTTAGAAAGAATGCTAAGGACATAATGCCAAATCAAGCATAAGCCAAAGCCCAGATTGCCTAAAGAAGCCAGTATTGCTGGCCACATTGCGCCACGTCTGTCTATATTCAAAATCCATACATGGAATATGCAAGAAGCAGCTTTAATTCTAGTCATTCTACAAATAAAATTTAATGTTTTACTTCCAATAATATGCGTGGTAATATGAAAATAGCAATAATAGGGACAGGGAATGTAGGCAGAAGCTTAGGCGAGGCCCTATCGAAGGGCAACGAAGTGGTATACGGATCAAGGAAGCCCGAAGAGGCCAAAGCGAAACTTAATGGCGCAAATGTTGCAACGATAGAAGAGGCATCGAAAGGCGCAGAACTGATAATACTCGCAGTTCCGTATCATTCAGCAAAGGAAGCCATACATGAGATGAAGAACAATGAGAGAGATAAGATACTAATAGATGTATCGAATCCTATGGATGAGCATATGAGATGGGCGAAGGGCTTCAGTGAATCAGCGGCGGAAGAGATATCGAAGCACGCAAAAGGCGCAAAGGTCGTCAAGGCGTTCAATACAATATTTGCCGAAAATATGAAGACGGGTCAACTGGGCGCCGAAAAGCTTACTACTTTCATTGCTGGGGACGACGAGGGGGCAAAGGCAAAGGTCATGGAGCTTGCAAGGGGCATAGGCATGGAACCTGTCGACGTGGGCATGCTCGAAAAAGCGAGATACATAGAACCCGTAGGGATGCTCATGATAGAATTGGGATACGGGAAGAAAATGGGCACCGGCATAGGCATGAAACTTGTCGGTGGAAATCAAGCATGATTGGTAGTTAAGCGCAGGCACAATCCGCCTGCGCATCTATTTCTATTGTTTATCAATTGTACTTGTGTTAAGCTTCGAGCTGGCACCCTCAAAAATGAAAGCACTTGCTACTAACAACAATCCAGCAACTACAAAGCTAGCAGAATATCCTAAGTAATAGGATATGTATCCTGCTAGCAATGCGCCCACTAGGAAAGATACGCTAACCAAGGACGTATATATTCCGAGCTTGCTGGCTCTGTGTTCCGTCCCTATAGCTTCAAAAACCAACGTATTGGATGCAGTATAATACAACGAGTATGCAAGTCCTGCCCCTATCGCATACAGTACGATGTTCAGTATTACGAACCCTGAAAATTTGGTGAACGTGAGGAATATGAATGCTATGGCAATGTACGACCCTCCACGCAGGAGTATGGCATTGGGCAGCATGCGCGTTTTAATTCTTTTTGCAACGTAGTTGCCAAAGTAAGCGAACGTGAAAACCTGTATGAATATGCCTATAGTTATTATCAGGAATATCGTGAACTCCGTAAGCCCTATATCCTTCAGGCCTACAGGGTAGGCAGTATTAAAGAGACCGCTGCTGATGAAGAAAGCAAATATCGCCAGATAAAGGGCGCCGAGGTAGGATTTCGGCCTGTGCATCTTGGTGCCTATATTGAATATTATCTTGAAAACCGATATCTTAGGCGTGGAGACAAGGAGCACTGGTTGCATCATTACCCTTGTGATAAACGAATGTATATTGGAAAGCATCAACTTTCTTGGCAGCATGCGCGCGGGCTCATATATCAAAATCATGCTCATTACTATTGAAGGTATCGCAACAAGCCCAAACATTAATGGCAGGAATCTTATTGCGACAAATCCCAATAAAGCTGTTGAAAGGGCGAATCCCATTCCTCCCCCAAGGCTTACTATAAACTGAAACTTGGAGAAGACTGCAGGCCACTGATCTTCCGGAGAATTCTCCATGACTAGCATGTTGAGGGGAGTTGCATTTGCACCTATAACAAACGACAGTGCACCGTAGAGCAGTATGACAAAAAGTATGTTTCCTGTAAAGAACATCATTGCAAGGAAGAACGCAAGCCCCGCATAAGAGAGTATTATCATGTTTTTCTTGTTGTTAAACCTATCAACGACGCGCCCCCATAAGTATGCTGCAGGTATCGCAAGCGCACTTCCGAACGTTATCGCGAATGATGCATCTATTACGTTGCCGCCTATACTGAGTATGTACAAGATGACAATTGTCGATACCGGGCCGTATGCCATGCTTCCAGGGAATGTGGCGTATATCCATTTCTGGCTGTTTTGTGAACCTTGCGTTATAATTCCACCATATTATTTTGCTTTTTAAGTTATCAATAAAAATAGTGCGCACAATATTTAAGCATAAA
>DAHXGO010000027.1:0-7518 GCA_027332905.1 Microcaldota archaeon
AACAAAGACAAGATATACGACATAAAATCGACTAACGATGCCGTTATAAAGATGGTAGATGGGGACTTCAATAAGGCACTTGATACGGCGGCGCTATATTCAAGAAAAAAAGGATTCTTCCTGTCTGGCGATTATTGCTATAGAAAAGAGGGGCAGAAGCTTATGGCATACGAGATAATGCAAAATCTGCCCGAGGTTGCCAACATTATAATACCTGTCGGGAATGCAACGCTTTTTTCAGGGATATACAAGGGCCTGAAGGAAATGAAAGCATCCGGGCGCATAAAAAAATTACCGCGGCTCATAGCTGTAGAAGCAAAAGGGTGTTCACCAGTGGTGGATGCATTTAATTCTAAAAGCGGAATTAAATACCGCATTCCTAAAACAAAGGCGGATGCAATAGCTGTAGGGTTTCCAACCTTTGGAGTGCAGGCCCTAGAAGGGCTGAATAAGACAATGGGCATGGCAGTGGCAGTTACGGATAACGAAATGGAAAGGTCTAAAGAAAAGCTTTACAAGGAAAAGGGCATAATTGCGGAATTGGGCGGCGTTGCGTCATTTGCTGCATACGAAAAGATAAAGGACAAAATCGGAATTAATGGGGTTACAGTTGCCATAATAAGCGGCGGTAATATATGAAGCAGAATACAAATAATGGAAAGGAGAATATGGCGGCATGGATCATATGCCAGGATCTGGTGCTCAAAATAAAGGAAGAACTTAAAAATCTGGCCATAACTGCCTTGGATAATGAAATAAAGGAGGGCAGGATGAAAGTAAACGGCCAGGTGCTAACGCTGGACCCTGAAAACAAGGAAGAGGAACGCAGCATGTTCCTTATATCTAATCTAATCGAGCAACATGAAGAAATGATTAGAGGATATTCAGACTACATAAGCAAAAATGAAGCAAGGAATGATTTGAAACCCCTGGACATTCTCAATATAGAATCAATCAAAAAGCTAATGTTCGCAATTAAGAAAATAGTCATGCTGATGGGATACAGCAACCTTCTTGGGATGGTCTATAACGATATTGGAATGAAGGTAAGGCAAGAAACACCATCAAAAATCCTAGTTGAATTGTCAAACGATTATCCAGACCTGCCAGAATTGCTGAATTTCGTGCTGTCATACAAACCGATTGCCAAGGCGGGATTGCTATCGCAATCAGATGAAAGCATAATAAGGGATGCATTGGCTCAAGTTCCTAAAGAAAACCGCTACGATAATGCATCCATGAAAACATAGTTTATGGGTGGACTATCGTTCGAAAACAGTACCAAAAACGCCATCCTCTGAGGATCTTAGTTCCTTAATATTGCCTATGCATGCCTTCTTGCCACCTTTGCGTATAAACCTAACGCAGGCTTCAACCTTTGGCCTGATTGTGCCCTCCTCCATAACCTTTATGTCTGGCATCGAGAAACTCAAATCCACATTTTTAATCGGGGACATGTTCTTTGGAAAATCTGCGTATACATATCTTGGCTCTGTCAATATCGATAAGAAATCAACATCCAAAGCGTTTGCTATTACCTGCGATGTGTAGTCCTTATCTATTACTGCATCTATGCCTACGTATCCAGATCGTGATTTTAACACAGGTATGCCCCCTCCACCTCCTGCTATTACTACCGAATCAGATGAAGCAAGTTTCTTTATTGCGTCTATTTCAAGTATCCTTATGGGTCTTGGTGATGCGACCGCCCTTCTATATCCTCCGCGCTCGCGCACATAATCGAACTTACCTAACGCCATCTCATTTTTAAGCTCGCTTTTGTTATAAAACGGCCCTATTGGCTTAGTAGCATGCCCAAATGCTGGATCTTTTTTGTCGACCTGCGCGTGGGTAACTACAACATAAACCTTCATATTGACGTGCATCCTTGAAAATTCATGCATCAGGCATCGTTGCAACATGGCGCCCACAGTTGCCTGCGTTTCTGCAGTAAGCATGTGCAAAGGGAGCGGAGGCACGGCTTTGCGTGAATATTCATTCCTCAGAAACTCGTCGCCCACCTGCGGGCCATTGCCATGTGTCAACACAATGCCGCTGTAATCCATTCTTTTTATGCCAACTGCTATGGATTTGGCAGATTCCATTATCTGTTTGAATTGATTTGCATATGTAGGTTTCATTCCGCGTTCAAGTATTGCATTTCCGCCTAATGCTATAACGATGGACACCATATCATTAATGTGCATGGTAAACTTTTATAACCTTTCAACAGAATATAAACTGTTTAACATGATAAAAATTATAATCTTCGATTTGGGCGACGTAGTGGTATATTATAAGGAAGCTCAGTATTTTTCATTCCTGGCAAAGAAAACAGGTCTACCTACAAACAAAATAAAATACGTATTCGATCCATTAATAGAAAAAATGGAAGAAGGCAGCCTAAACGCTAAACATATGGAGAAACTGGTATCGCAAAAACTTGGCATAAATCCATCCGTATTGGAATGGACTGCTACATTCGAAAGACTTGCAAAGCCAAACAAAGAACTGATTAAAATGATCGGCAAGTTAAGGAAAAAATACAAGGTTGCGCTTCTGAGCAATATATCAAAGGATAGATACATTTCAGCATCCAGGAAATTCGCACTTAAGGGTTTATTTCACAAAAGGTTCGCATCATGCTACATGCATATGCGGAAACCAGATGCAAGGATATACAAGCGCGTTGTAAAATCAATGGGCGTTAAGCCCGGGGAGTCAATATTCATCGATAATCTTATCGAAAATGTCGAAGGGGCTAAGAAGATAGGCATTCGCGGGGTGCATTTTACCGGCAACAAAAAGCTCAATGCAGATCTGAGGAGATTGGGAGTATTATGATGAAGGGCATACAAAATTTCATTGAGAAAGCATTCGCTGGGCGATGGATATCAGGCCCAACTATCCAGGATGCTATCGCTGACAGCAAAAAGTTTAATTCAAAAGGCATAAAAACGATAATAAATTATCTGGGCGAGTCATTCACCAATGAGTATGAGATAACTGAAACAGTTGATACATACATGCGCCTCATCCGTTATATAACTGAAAACGGAATAAATGCAGACATATCAATAAAGCCTACCCAGTTGGGCCTTTTGAAGGATGCCGATACATTGAAATCTAACTATTCTAAGCTTGTTGCAGAAGCCAGAAAGTCAAAAATATTTGTATGGCTTGACATGGAGGAGGCAGATTACGTCGACGCTACAATGCAATTATACCTGTCCGAATTGGATGGCGCAGGGGTGGGCGTATGCATCCAGTCTTATCTTAAAAGAAGCGAAGAAGACATCAGAAAGATTCTCCCGAAAGGCTCAGTAATAAGGCTTGTGAAAGGTGCATATTCATCCACTAAAAATAAAAGCTTTAATACTCGTGAAGCAGTAACGGCAAATTACTCTAAGCTTATGGGCATGCTTTTTGCCCAGGGTACAGAGTTCACTTTGGGCACACACGACATAAACATGATAAAAGAAGCTCAAGCCCTAAACAACGAATACAAAAGGAATGTCACATACGCAATGCTTAAAGGCATAAACAATAAATATTTGCAGTATATGTCAAAATCGGGAAATAAGGTTGCAGTATACCTTCCATTCGGAAAAAGATGGATTGCCTATTCATATAGAAGGCTTAAAGAAGCAGGGCATATAAAATTAATACTGAAATCTTTGATGAAAAGCCAAAAACTTGAATAAGGTGTTGCAATGGAAGAAAATAATGAGAAGATGAAGCTCACGGCAAAGAAAGCGGATAACTTTTCCGAATGGTATACACAGTTACTTATAAGCTCAGAATTTATTGATTATAGCGCAGTTTCCGGAATGATAGTCTACAGGCCTGATTCATATTTCATATGGGACCAGCTTAGAAACTCTGCAGATAAAATGTTCTATGATGCAGGCATAAAAGATGCATATTTCCCGCTTTTTATACCTGAACGCTTTTTAGCCCTGGAAAAAGAGCACGTTGAAGGATTTTCTCCTGAAGTTGCATGGGTGACCCACGCCGGAGATACCGAACTCAGCGAACGCCTTGCCGTCAGGCCAACCTCAGAAACTATAATGTATGATAGCTATGCCAAGTGGATAAGATCATGGAGGGATTTGCCTTTAAGGCTTAATCAATGGAACAATGTAGTGCGTTGGGAGTTCAAGCATCCGACGCCGTTCCTAAGATCCCGCGAGTTTTTGTGGAATGAAGGGCATACTGCATTTGCTACAAAAGAAGAGGCGGATTTGGAGAAGGACGTAATACTTGGCATATATGCATCTGCATTGAAAGATTACCTTGCACTTCCAGGGATACCTGGCCAAAAGACTGAAAAAGAGAAATTTGCAGGAGCCGAAGCAAGCTACAGCATAGAACTTTTAATGCCCGATGGATGGGCGATTCAGGGCCCAGCTTTTCATTCCGACGGGCAGAAATTTTCAAAAGTTTTTGGGATAAAATTCCTTGACAAAGATAATACTTCAAAATACGTATATCAAAATACGTTTGCAATATCTACAAGAGTATTGGGCACCATGGTAGCTACCCATGGAGATGATAAGGGATTGGTGCTTCCGCCTAAGTTGGCCATGATACAGGTGGTGATTGTGCCCATATACAAAGGCAACAACAAGAATCAAATATTGGAATATTCAAAGAAGATAGCTGGGTTGATCAGCGATGTGCGCACACATCTAGACGATACTGATGCGTATTCGCCTGGCTGGAAATTCAACGAATGGGAACTCAAGGGTGTGCCGATCAGGTTAGAAATTGGGGACAGAGAAATGAATTCAGATTCAGTAGTCATTTTCAGAAGAGATACGCTGCAAAAAAAGCAGGTAAAATCAGCTGATTTGAGCGCAGAAATAAGGGAAACCCTTGATTCAATACATCAAAACCTTTATCAAAAGGCAGAAAGTGCCCTTAAATCATCAATCCACCCTGCAGATACATATGAAGAACTGAAGAACGTAATAAAGACTGGAGGGTTTTCTCAATCACCATGGTGCGGGTCGATGGAATGCGAGGATAAGATAAAAGAAGAGACCGGCGCTAAGGCAACAAACATGCCTTTCGACGCACAAGTTGGCATCAAAAACAAAAAATGCGTCTACTGCAGGAAGGAAGCCAAGCACATAGTCAACTTTGCAAAGTCATACTGATAAAAACCTTTCCACCCAAACCCTTAATTATGCGTGCAGCCCCGTCATCTAGTGGCCAAGGATAGCGGGCTTTGGACCCGTTTACGCCGGTTCGAATCCGACCGGGGCTATAGAATCTTTCAAGTGTTATTTAATGATAGAATGGTATTATCTACTGCTTGCATCATCGGTACTGATGGGTGTGTCCACCATAATAGAAAAGTATGCGCTGAAAGACGAGCACGCATCGGCATATAGTTCAGGATTTGCCATAGTAACCGCATTGCTTGCACTAATATTTTTGCCTTTTGCTAATTTTTCAATCAAACTTTTTGAAATTCCATTGCTATACATCATAAGCCTTATATCCACTGCTACGTATCTTTTTACTGCAAGAATTTTCAAGCATGGAAACATTTCAGTTGCATCGCCAATATTCAGCTCTCTTCCAGTACTGTTCATAGTTATAATGTCTGCAATGACCCTTAATGAGTACCTAAAGCCTATCCAGTATCTCGTTATTGCAATCATGATAATAACTGCCTACTTTTTGATGACCTTTGGGAATAAAAATGGCAGCAAGGCATTTGAAAAAACAAAGTACATCTATCTGATAGTATTGACTAGTTTCCTTGGGGCAGTGGGTGCCATAATCCTGAAATACCTGCTTAATCTGGGAATGAACATCTTCACAATATTGATCTTTATAGAGCTCTTCATGGCTATTAATTTCACAGCGTATATGAAACTCAAATATGGGGGCCCGAAAGAGGTCGTATCGAACCTTAAGAAGTATAAGAAGTCAATTGCCGCAATATCGTCATTAACTACACTATATCGGCTTACGTATTATGCTGCGGCGTCATTGATTTTTATAAGCTTGGTATCCCCTATACGCAACAGCATATACATAGTGATAACCACGTTCGCCGGTGGCATAATGTTTAACGAGAAAGGCATAAAAAAGAAGCTCGTCTTATCATCAATATTAATAATATGCGCCTATTACCTGTCTGTGCTTTAATGGCACCTTATTCTCTGCAGTGTCGGTGCCATTAGCTTAATTCAAATGAGCATGCATCTCAAATATCTGCGTCTTCTTCTGCCTGATAAATCTTTCTTTTTGCTTCTAATCGCAAGAACTTTTTAAGTGCACTCCTGTCGTCATCAATCCTGTCTATCAATTCAGCTATTATCCTCCGCGTAAGGCTTTTTCCTATTTTTTCTCTTTTTGCATTAAGCTCCCATATGAAATAGACATATCCATTTTCGCATTCGGGTAAATTAGAAAAATTTTGGTATGCAATAGATGCGATTTCATGCGATAAGCTGCTTTCCAAAATACGTTTTGTGTGCATCCTATATAATAGATCCATATCGCGCATGCCGCCCAATTCTTGTTTATACTTGTGTATAAGATCAAAGCTCATCTTGGCGGTTTCCTTTAGACTGGATTCTAACTCCTCTCTCTCAAAAATACTAGTGCGATTAAGTCGTTCTACCATTCAAACATCTCACATACTAATACACTACTAAATCTCCATGCTTTTTCTGATTTCTTCGATTGCCTGATTATCGTGCGAGTACACATATGGGGATAAGTCCAGATTTTTAGGGCTGCGTTGCAGTTTCCTTGCATAGGTTTCATGCAAATGCTTTCCTACTTCATTGCTGTAAACCGTCCAGTCTATGCCAAGCGATTCAACATAATGCCTCTCAACGCTATCGGCTATTTCATGCGCGTATGGGTATTCATACGCGTCATCAGTAAGCCATTTTTCTGTCAGCTCATGATGTCTTCCAATACTCTCTAAAGTACTTATGGTCTTTCCACCAATATCTAAAGAAGCTGGAAAATTTCTGTCTATAAAGATGGTCCTCCCATCTATCGAATATCCTCCAGTATATTTTATGTCATAACCTATATCTATAGTTATCTCGCTGCCCTTCTTACACTCAAGTATGTCTGTTGACTGAATCTTTTCGTAGTAGACTGACTTACTGTCAAAAGTTATCTCGCTGCCCTTCAAAAGTTTTTGTGGAAATCTAAATTTCAAATATGTAGGCAGGATGAAATTAAGGGCAGATATTATATAAGAATTCTCTCCTTCATTGCTCCTTTCCATATGCTCTATGACTTCATACTTCTCCATGCTTATAATAAGATGGTGCTATTATATTAATTTTATGAGGCACTCTATTTAGGTTCAATGATGGTGCCTTTTACTTCAATCCCATTCAAATATCTTGATATATCCAAAACTGAATTTGTCACAACTACGCGAATGCCGTTTATTATGCATATTTTCGATGCCATGGGGTCAAAAATATAGTTGACGCCGGCTGTACGTTTATCTGTCATCATAGCTATCAACTT
>DAHXGO010000028.1:0-7344 GCA_027332905.1 Microcaldota archaeon
AGGTATTGTGCTATGAACATCGTTATCTTCCAATACCTTGCCCATGCGTTTGCCTAGCGCTTGCTTTGGGTATTTGATGCTGTGCTCGCGCTTTAGCGTCTCGCCTATCATAGCCGGCTTCATGCCCTGCTTTGAATAGTCAACTATGAGTTTTTCTATGTCTGCGCCCTTCATTTGTGGAGCTTCAGAATTTTCAGGCATAGGCTTCCTTGATTTAGCCTTGCCGTGCCTTTTTGTATGCAATCTTGCCATTAAACACACTCATAATCATTTAATACATGTTTGGTGCGATAGGACTAATGCCTTATAAAATCACACTTCTATTGAAACAGAATAATTGTCGCTTGATTTTTCTTCAACTTGCTCGGCTTTGCATATCTCCTTTATGTCGCCGAGTGCGACCTTAACTGCGTTATAATATTCCGCAGGAACATTTATATTAATTCGCTTTATCGGCTTGTTTAAGGCTATCCTGTGCTGTGCTTTTTCCTTCCTGATATCGCTTATTACCTTGTTGAGCATGTTGCCGGCAGATTCATAATCCACATCGACCAGCGCACTCTTGAATATAAGGCCGTTTATTACGTAGTCTGCTTTGGATTCCTGCTTCACAGATTTAGGGAATTCTTCCTGAAATATGCTCGTGCTTTTGAAGAACGAATTTATCTCCTCTGAAACGTGCGGCATAACTGGAGCAAGGAGCCTTAACGATGATGACAATACATGCATTAGCGTGTATATGGCTGCATCCCTGCTCTTCTGCATGCCTTTTTCTTTGGAGTAAATCCTGTGCTTGACATTCTCTATGTAATAATCGCAGAACTCGTGCCAGAAGAAATTTACCGCTATGCCCATGGCATTATAAAGGTCGGTATCGGCATAATTTTTGTCGACTTCACTTATTACGCTGTTCAGCCTATTCATTATCCATATGTCGAATACATTGAATGAATCATGTGGCTCCGCAGTTACGGGTTTGGCATCTGCAATTGCATTCTTTATGAAGAGCGATGAATTGTATATCTTTATTATGAAGCTCTTTGCAAAATCCAATTCTTCATATGAAAATGGCTTGTCTTTGCCTGCGCCTCCGCTCAAAGCAACCCAGAGCCTTACTGAATCTATAGAGTACTTGTTTATCAAATCCATCAAATATACGCCATTGCCCTCGCTCTTGTGCATCTCCTTGCCGCTTGCATCAAGCACCATGCCGTTTATGATCATGTTTTCAAATGGCTTATTGCCATCCAACGCCCACGTCCGCAGTATCGTATAAAAAGCCCATGTGCGTATTATGTCGCTGCCCTGCATCCTTAATGATGCGGGAAACGCCCTTTTCAAAAGTTCTTTGTTATCCGGCCAACCTGCTATTATTAGAGGAGTTATAGAAGAGTCGACCCATACATCGCATGTAGCCTGCTCGCCGATTATATCATGCGACTTGCATTTCAGGCAGGTGTCCGTCGGAGGTATCTCCATTGCAGGATTCACTGGAAGATGGTTTTTTTCCGGAGGCACAATCTCGCCGCATGAATTGCAGTACCAGAATGGTATCGGCGTGCCGAATACCCTGTTCCTCGATATGTTCCAATCCCATTCTATATAATCTGCCCAATCGTAAAGCCTCTGTATGGCAAATTCAGGATTCCATTTGATCTGCTTTGCCTGTTCCTTTATGCGCTCCGCGTACTCCTTGCTTTTGACAAACCACTGCATTGATGATATAAGCTCTATTTTAGTAGAGCATTTGTCATGCAGCTTTACGCTGTGGGTTATTTTCTCCTGTTTTTTAAGCACATTTTTTGATGAAAGTTCTTCCAGTATTGCAGCCCTTGCTTCTTTTATCCCAAGGCCTGAAAACTTGCCGGCGTTCTTGAGCAAACCGTTCTGGTCAATCGAATTTATCATGTTCAGCTTGTGCTTGTAGAACATTGTGATGTCGTCCTTATCGCCGAACGTGCAAACCATTTCGGCGCCTGTCCCGAATTCCTTGTCAACTGAAGCGTCTGAAATTATCTTCACATGGGAGCCAAAAATAGGCACATCTGCCTCTTTGCCAACCAGCTTTGAATATCTTTCGTCGTCCGGATTTACGGCTATGGCTACGCATGCATGAAGCAGTTCAGGCCTTGTAGTAGCTATCAATATTGCAGGATGATCTTTCGATTTTATTGCGAATTCTATGTAATTGAGTTGTGTATCTTCAGTTACATCAGTGAGCTCCTCCCGTGCAATAGATGAATTGCAGTGCGGGCACCATTCTACAGGGTGCTCGGCTCGGTATAGCATGTGCTTTTCATACATGAGCAGCAACGAAAGCTGTATCTTCGACCTGTAGCTGCTAGACATTGTTATGTATTCAAGGCGTTCATCAAATGACGCACCTAAAAGCCTCATCTGCGCCTTCATGGATGCGAGATTAGCAGTTGCAAATTCCGTGCATTTCTTATAGAATTCATCACGGGGCATCTCCTTTCCAAACTTCTTTTCTACTTGAAGTTCGACTGGAAAGCCCTGCGTATCCCACCCCTGGGGATACAACACGTTATACCCCTTCATATGCTTGTATCGCGCAATAGCGTCTATGTATGATACCCAAAATGCCTGGCCCATGTGCAGGTCCCCCGTAGTATTTGGCGGCGGGGTATCTATCACGTATAGCGGCTTTTTGTCATCTTTATCGTCAAACAGAAAGATATCGCTTTTTTCCCAATAATCGTTCCATTTCTCTTCAGTCTTTGGATCATACATGATTAAGCACCGATAAGCAGGCAGCATATTGCAATATATATTTCCTGCTTAGTTATTAAGCATTTATCTTGAAAAGGTTTAACCGTAAGAAAAGATGAATGGAAAACTCGGCATCACTGCACGAGCTCCCCTATCGCAAACCTTGCCTTTACATCGGTTATCCTTATCTTTACTTTCTCGCCCTGCTTTGCGCCTTTCACGAAAACTACAAATCCGTTGACTTTTGCTATTCCGTCGCCCTTAGATGCAACAGCCTCTATAGTGACCTCGACTTCGTCTCCAGCTTTTACAGGTTTCTGCATAAAGTATGACGACTTTATATGCATGCCTCCCCCGTGCTCCCTTCTTTCATGGCCTTTGCCATGATTCCTCCCATATCCATGTTCATTTCCCGAATCTTCTCCGAAACTTTCATCTGACATTAGATCTTTCGCTCATACGTAGAATCAGCCATTAGCTTTACTCCGTATATACTTTAATTAAGTATATTAGCCTTTAAAAATCTTCTGTTCCTGTGCTTTTTACATCTGCAGCGAAGTGCGCAGTTTGACTGCTGTTCTTTTATATTTTAGAAGCAAACAAAATCTATTTATTATTGCTTAGTAAAAGATAATTGAGGTTTTTATATTGGATACCCATAAAGCCGCGGCGTTCTGTGCTATAGTGCTTGGGCTTATGTTTATATATGGCATTGGCATAGCTAATGCGTCTTATACGGTAACAAATCTGAACACCACGGTTACCCTAAATACCAATACAAGTGCTTCAGTAACTGAACTGCTCACAGTTGCAGTAAGCAATACATCCCTAAATTCTTATGAAACCGATAGGATAGCATTGAATCTTACATTAAGCACATGGCAATCTCTCATAGGGCCATATCTGGTGCAGCATATAATTAACCCTAAGTCAGGAGTATACAACTTCAAATTCCTTCCAGGGCCGTTGATAAAATCATACAACAGCGGAACGGCATACCTGTTGATGTCTTATAGCGTTAAAAACGTTACAGACGTAAAACAGATATCACCCAGAGTTTTTGAATATTCATTCAATGACAGCGTCTTCAATTTTGAACATGTTGCAAGCGGCGAAGCTCTCCCCCAAAATACAACCTTGAATATATTACTGCCAAATGGGGCATTGCTGACATCAATATACCCGCTGCCCGATGCACCTACGAAGGGCATATCTTCAGGCTACCCGAATGTTACGAAGTTTTCATGGTTTGAGGGCGAGCCTCTTTCTAAGTTCACATTGGCGTTCAAGATTACCGAGACCCTGCAGCAGGAGGTAACAGATTTCTTCACGGGCGTGTATTCCGCGCTGGGCATATTTTCATATGTGCTCATAGGGGTCGTCATACTCGCCTTCATAGTTTACGCTTATTTGAGAGCGTCTAGGTAGAGCGGTGGAGTCCCTTGCATGAATACGAAATAAAGCTATTGGCATACCTTAGGGAGCACGGAGATGCGACGCTTGAGGATATTCGCAACATTTTGGGCCTGGGCAACGACCAGATAATGTGGGCGGTAGAATCCTTGGCCGAAAGGAATGCGATACGTGTTGAAAGAACCAGGCAATTGGAATGCATTTTGAGCGATGAAGGCAAGGAATGCCTGAAGGAGTTTCCTGAGGAGCGATTTATAAAAGCCGTTGCAAAAAGAGGCAGGCTTAGCGTGAATGAATGCAGCGATGACATTGGATTCATATGGGCCAAAAAGAACGGCTGGATATTGATAGATAATAGCTTTGTGGTGCTTTCGGAAAAGGGCAGGGACATAGTGTCGAACGACAATTATAGCTACAGGGAACTTCTCAATACGCTGTCAAACGCCAACGCTGCAGATATTGACGGCATACTGTCAAAGGCAGGGCAGGACGCTGACACGCTTTCGAAGAAACGCAAGCTGTTTGAGATAAAATCTTATAATGAAATAAAAAGCGTCGCCATTACAGATATAGGCATGGAGCTAGCCAGTTCCGACTCAGGCATAAGCAGCATAAGCACATTGACTCGGGATATAATAACTAACGGATGGTGGAAAGGAAAGAGGTTCAGGCCATACAATGTTGATGCACCGTCAGTCAAGGTCTATCCGGCAAGGCTTCATCCTGTGCACGAATTCATAAACAATATACGGGATATATGGCTGCGCATGGGCTTTATAGAAGGCACAGGACCGATCATAGATTCGGCATTCTGGGATTTCGATGTCCTTTTCTCGCCGCAGGATCATCCCACCAGAGAAATGCAGGATACATTCTTTCTATCAAACCCCAATGAGATAGATATAGACGATATAGAATTGCTGTCCAAAGTAAGGCGCATGCATAAGAAGGCATGGAACCGTACATGGAATGAGAAACTTGCAAAGCAGGCATTGCTCAGGACGCATACGACAGTAGTATCTGCGCATTACATGCAGAAACTAGCAGGCATGGAAAACATGCAATACCCTATGAAAATATTTTCCATAGGGAAGGTGTTCAGGAACGAGAGCCTTGACTACAAGCACCTTGCAGAACTGTACCAATACGATGGCATAATAGTAGGCGAGGGCATTGGGCTTTCACACCTTGTATATACGCTTAAGGAGTTCTACGCTCAGCTGGGCATGAAGGTCAGGATAAAACCTGCCTATTTTCCCTTCGTCGAGCCGGGATTGGAAGTGCATTATTTCGACAAAAAACTCAATGACTGGATTGAGCTCTGCGGGGGCGGAGTCATAAGGGATGAAATAACAGGGGCGCTGGGCATAAAAAAGAATGTCCTTGCGTGGGGAGGAGGCCTGGATAGGCTGATGTTCAATAAGCTCGAAATAAAAACGCTTTCAGAACTCTACAGGAACGAAATTGATTGGCTAAGGTCTAGGAAAAATATGTGGTAGATGATATTTTGGCAACAGTGAAATTCTACAATGACGATATAAAAAAGTATATTAGCTATGGCAAGTTCAAGGATCTTGTCATAGCATTGGGTATGGATATCGAAAGCAGCGACGATGCTTCAATAACCATAGATATAACACCGAATAGGCCAGACCTTTTGGATTTTATAGGATTCATGCGCGCAATCAAGTTTATAGATGAGGGCGAAAAGCCGCGAGAATACCTTTTGTCATCTAGTACCTCAATCAAAAAACTCAAAGTAACAAAGAGAGTTAATGGCGTCAGGCCCTTCATCGAGGCATTTGAGGTACGGGGCGCAGACCTAAGCGGCAACAGGCTTCAATACCTAATAAATTTCACGGAGAAGATAGGCGATACTTATGGTAGAAGGAGGAAAAAACTGGCAATAGGCTTGCACGATATGGATGCAATAAGGGGAAACCTTGAATATGATGCAACTGCCAGTGCCAGGTTCATGCCATTGGATTCTGAATTAGAGCAGGATTTCACGGACATAATCAAAAAACACCCTAAAGGCATAGAGTATGCGCATGCATTGGCAAAAAAAGGCAACATCGCAAAGGTGTATCCGTTCTTAAAAGACCAAGAGAAAATATTGGCTATGGTGCCTATAATAAATTCAAATGCCACAAAGGTCACTGAAAAGACTAAGAATCTTTTTATAGATATAACAGGCACTGATGAAAAGGCTATACATGATGTTGCAGGCATATTTACATGCTCGTTTATAGATTCAGGCGCAAAGGTATTCGGCGTAGACATAGAATATGGTAAAAAAAAGGCCGCCAAACCCATCCTGCAATACAGGCGCATTGCCATAAACCCGAATAAAGTTTTAGCAAGATTAGGAATTACGATAGCCAAAAATGACATGCCGCAACTGCTTTCCAGAATGGGTTACGGATCATCCTATGAAAGCGGAAAATTTGCAGTTGTGGTGCCACCATACAGGGTAGACGTTCTCAACTGGCAAGACGTCGTAGAGGACATAGCCATAGCAATGGGCTATGATGCAATAGAACCTAAACCAATATACAGCATGGCACATGGAATCCCTAGCTTATTCACATCGCTCAAGGATAATATATCGAATCTGATGGTCGGTATGGACTTCTTCGAGAGTATAAACACATATTTGACCAACGAAACAAACGATTTTGAGAAGATGCAAAGGAAGCCGGATGCAGACTCTTCAGTACGCATAGAATATTCGAAGACGGAAGCTTATTCTATATTGAGACAAAGATTGCTTCCATCGCTGATGCAGGACCTGAGCACATCTGCCCATGAGAAAATGCCCCAGAAGCTCTTTGAAATCGGGAGCATATTTAGGGTAGAACATGGAAATGCTGTTGAAAGCACAGCGCTTGCAATGGTATCGGAACATTCAAAAGCCAACTTTGCAGAGGTAAAAGGATATGTGGAAGCGCTTTTAGACCGAATGCAGATAGAATACTTGTTCTGCGATTCTGACGACCCGGCGTTTATAGCGGGCCGATGCCTAGGCATAATTACAGGCAAAAGGATAATAGGTGTTTTTGGAGAAATGCATCCGCAGGTACTCAACAACTTCAAGCTTGAGGAACCGGTCGTTGCAGCTGAAATTACGCTGCTTGAAGATATGGAATATTTGGAAGGACTTAAGTGAGATGTTTAAGCAGCATGCAGCACCCAGTAATA
>DAHXGO010000029.1:0-7340 GCA_027332905.1 Microcaldota archaeon
TTGTAGGGGCAAGGCAATATGGAAACAGAAAGACGAGAGGCGTATGCAGTTGTTCTTGATTTCATGCATACTGGAAAGTCTTTCTCTAATAGAGCTGAACCCCTCGCACAAATTATAGGAGAGGAATGGTTTACCTTGCTTGAAGCTACGCCTAAGGAAGGAGTGGTTCTTTCGACTGGAGAACGCGTATACATAGGCAAGGATGAACGCGAGAAGATATCAGTAATAAAGTTCAGAATAGGGTATGACGAACTTACCCAAACAGCCAAAGAGAATCTTTCTAATGCTATAAGGCTCATAATTAAGGCAAATGAAAATAGGTTTGTGAATTTTTTCAATAAGGCGGGGCCAATAAACATAAGGGAGCATTCGCTTGAATTGCTCCCAGGGATAGGTAAAAAACACCTGAACGCAATATTGGGTGCAAGGAATGAAAAAGGGTTTGAAAGCTTTGATGACATAACCTCAAGGGTGCAGCTGCTGCAGGACCCGATAAAGCTCATAGGCGATAGGGTAATGAAAGAACTCGAGGGAGGAGAGAGATTTTACGTGTTCACAAAGCCATACTCAAAAAGGCCTAGGAATTGATCTGTACATGCACCTGCCCGTTGCGTGAAGCTTTTTGGCGTGCTCTTTTCACTTATCGGCATTTCCGCCGCCAAAAAATTCCAGTATATTTTTTCTGGTAATTTCATAATCTATGTTGTCAAACAGCTTTACGCCGTTGGACTTAGAAAGCTCAACCGAATAATCCATTATCGCCCTATACACGTCAAGCTGTGCGACGAGCCTTGATCCGGCAGATTTGAAGTGGGTAAACATTTCCCGCTCGCCCAGCCTTTTTGCGTGCACCTCGGGATCTGAAATGTAAAGATAGGCAGCCAAGGCTGAATTATCTCTTAGTACATCGGCAATTTGCTGGTTCATATAAAGCGATTCTATTATAACGCTTTCGCCGTTCTTTTCGGCCCTCTCCACCGCGGCAGCGATACCCATGCACATAACGCCTGATTGGGCTTCGAAGCCCTTTATTATGTTTTCCCTGTTCTTGTCGCCATAGCGCTTCCATGAGTCGTAGACGCTGGTCCCCAATAGTTTGCCGTTTTCAACACGGAGGGGCCGTATGAATTCCCTGAGGTAGTCCCCCGAAAGAATTATGTTTATGCCGAGCTTTCTGGCAACTGCGCCAGCTATGCTCGTCTTACCCACACCTGGCACGCCCCCCATAAATATTATTTTATAGTCTTTCGTTTCAATCGCCGGCAATCATCTATGCAGAGTGCTCTACGCTAGTTACCATTGCAGCTGGGACCACCTTGTATTCGATGGGTTCCTGTCCATGTTCCTTCAAGGCTTTAAGCACGGCATCGGCGTGTGGTTCCCAAGTGAATGCATTGATTACCTTGCCACCGCCAGCCGTCCAGTATACAGGTATGCCTGATTCCCTTATCTCCTCTATGTTTATTACGGCATCCATCATCTCCTTTTTCCTGACCCTCTTGCCGGAGCTCTCAATCAGGTAATGCGCATTGGCGCAGTTCTCCTCTGCAGTGGAGAATACGAGCTTCCAGTCTCGGTTAATAAGGCCTAGCTTTATCCTGGCCTCCCATTGCGGCAACATCTTCAGCCTATAATCGTAGAATGGATTGCTCCGCGTGAGCTGAAATATCTCCGCAGCAGATACCCTTGACGGATAGTCAAAGCCCATGGCAAATATTTTTATGCCCTTCAAGTCGTCATCGGAGGCAAGCTGTCTCCCATACGGTGCGCCTGGGCCGTCAACCACCAGTATGTTTAAACCGCCATACACTGCCCTAACTGCAGATTCAGATATTGAATTGGAGAGAATGGCTATGCGCTCTTTGCTGTAATCGGTGCCGAACATACGGTCAAGCGCAACGACGAGTGCTGCAGCCCCGGCGTCGCTGCTGCCGGAGAACACGTTATAGTTGTTCGATTCCACATCAATGCCATAGCGCTCCCCCGTGGCCTCCTGAAAGATTTTAAGAACATCCTCTATGGATCTGCGGCGTTCCTGTGGAAGCTCTTCGCCATTTACCATGAAGCTTCCGAGCGTTCCAGTTTCGGTCCTAGTTATTTTTGTCACAACCTTGGTTTGGCCGCTTTTGTCTGTAACGGACATGCCCATGGAATTGTGCACGGGCAGACGATTGTCCCTTGCGCTAGAAACGAATATTATAGGTATTGTAGGATACGCTTCCGCCGTAACGCTTGATACTATCTTCGATTCTACCCCCATATGCATCAGGATTTTGCTTTCTCCAAGTGCATAACAGGAACTGTGAGTTCACGCACTGCACCCATTATTGTAATTTTCACAGTATATGCTTTGCCTCTTTTTGCTATAACTGTGCCTATCCTGCCCTTATATCTTGGATGAGGGCTGTTGGCAACATTTCCCTTAGGCACTATAGCCACCTTGTCACCAACTTCAAATTCCTTGATGAATGTGTTTATGCGCTGGTCCAAAGGCTTATGATGCCTAGCCAGATTCCTTGTTCTTCCGGAAAACAGTCCACTTGATCTTTTTGTCATTTTTATTACCTTTTGCAAATAAGGCTTAAATTCTGCATACTTATTTAATACGCAATATATTTATTATTTAATGCCCCATATGCACCAGGTGTATAAATGCCAAAAGCCCTAAACCCTAATGAGCATAAGAAAAATGTCATATTAAAACCGACCTATAGAGTCGAGAATATCGTCGCAAGTGCAGATTTGGCGACCGAATTAGACCTTTACGGGCTAGCAAAACTATCATACGATGTAGATTATGAGCCAGAACAGTTCCCAGGGGCCATATTCAAAGTACATGATCCTAAGTCAGCACTTCTGCTTTTCAAGAACGGGAAGATCATATGCACTGGCGCTAGAACTGCTGCCGATGTCAAAAAAGCAATTGAACAGGCGATCGAGCTCATAAAAAAATATAAGGGCCAGGCAAGGGGCAAATGACAGCCTGCCCTGCTTTTTGCCACTATATAGGTATACGAAATTAAAAGAAATCTTTTTATATGTATGCATGTAATTCATTAGCGCCGTGTAGGGCGGTTTATGCTTATTCTGTAACAACCCTATTCTCATCCACCCGAGGCGTATGCAATTGCATACGCCCGATATATCATGCCTTAGCGCAAGCGCGGCTATTCCATTGCACTTCCGTAAATCGTATAACCTTTATCTAGCGGGGGCGATGGCAGAACGCATATTCATTGCGGTCTTATATCCCGATTATCGATGGCTTTGGAATTACCTTAAGATTGACTGATTTGGTGCAGGCGGTTGAAAGTTATCTTTTTTACCTGGGACCTTGCCAAAAAGAAGAGCACCATTATCACAGGCACTATGAGCATCATGACAGCCCTGAATCCGATAGCTTGTATGAGCCCGCCGGCTAAAGTTGGTACGCCTATGTTTATTAACATTATAACCGCAAAAAAATAACTGTTTGCCTTGTTTCTTTTGCTTATATCAAACGATCTCCCTATGGATGAAATTGAAAGCGGATAGGTTAACCCATGCGGTACCCCTAAAAATATTATCCCTATGGCATATATCAAGGCATTCCGGCTTATGAATATTATCGAAAGACCAAATATGGTCATTAGCATTGAAAATTTTATATATCTCCATAATCTTGATGGCACGATGTATGACAGCAGCATCCGTGAAATAAATGATACGGCAAACAACAGCGAAAACAACAGCATTATCGTATCGTATGGGAGTTTTAGTACTTGTTCTGCAAATATTCCGCTAAAAAATATAATCATTGAGAAGGGTGCGTTGTAGGTCAATATCGAATATACTGCGACTTTAAACCCCGGATTTGATAATACTTTTACATCTTTTGATTCCTCTGTCTTAGATTCGGGAAACTTCATAAAGGGTGATAATATAAGAGCTATTAAGCTTATCGGAACGAATACTAGAAAGGCATACTTTAATGGAAAGTGTTCGAGTGCCAGAGCTTCTATGGCTGGGCCAACTATCAGACTTGCGCTTAAAGCCAGCGTGTAGATCCCTAACATCCTTTCCCTTGTTTTCCTATCTTCATAATCCCCGGCAGATGTCAGCATATTTGGCATTATAATGCCCGCTGCGAAGCTTACAAAAAGTACATAGAGCCATATAGATACATTAGTGGAAAATATTACCAATAAAAATGATATCAATATCAATAAGTTTGCAAATATGAATAGGCGCCTCCTTGCGCTAGAATTAACTTTACTGTTAATGAACAGAGAGGTTAAGAATGTTATAAGCGAGGAAAATCCAGCTAAAATTCCTACGTCTACTTGGCTGAAGTTAAAATATTCCTTGACAAAAAGAGGCAGGGTGGTCATGAATGCATTATTGGATGACCTGACCGCAAACGTAAATGAGATAAGTATTATTATAGAGTATAACAGATATGTATTTTTTATCTTTGACATTGTTCTTGCCTATTAGCGTTTTTATTCTGTAATATCCCATGCAATAAAAATCACGGCTTTTTCCTTTTATGCATATGCTATTCAGCATCTTTCAGCCTAAGATTTTGCAGGAGGGTTTGCTTCCTTGAAAGAAAAAACCAAATATGCAGTATGCCATACGCCTTTTGTAGATGGGCGCATGCCTTCCTCCCTTACAAGCATGTCCCTGATTATTGCTTCTAATACTATCGTGTCCCTGAATTTGTATCGGTTTAACGCCTTGATAAATTTCTTAACCTGTTCCATATGGGGCAGATAGCCGAATACGCATCCACCATCCTTTAATGACTTGCTCGCATATTTTATTATCTTATCTGAATTCGGCATGTCAAGACTCACAAGGTCAACGCCCTTCTCTCCGATGCCTTTAGATATGTCTGCATTCTTTATTTTTAGATTCGTTATTCCAAGCCTGTCTGTGTTTCTTTGGGCTATCTTTATGAATTCTTCCCTAAGCTCGTAGCTCGTTACGCTTTTTGCCACTTTTGAAAGGGCTATGGCAAGCCAACCGCTTCCTGTCCCGGCGTCTACACATATGCTTTCTTTGCCTATTCCCGAATATGATATTACAAGGCCTATGTCCTTCGGGAGCATTACCTGGGGACCTCGCTTGAGCGATTTATATGCAGGGGGCAAGTACATGTAGTTCATTGCTTCGCCTTTTGCTTCTTTATGCTGCTCTTAGGATGCGCCTTTTTAGGTTTCTTTGGCTTTGCCTTGGGGTTCTGGCTTGTTTTTTGTTTGCCTGCGTCTTTGGCATGGGCTGATTTGGAAGGTTTGGATTCCGCGGCGTTTCCTTCTTGAGCGGATTTTAATGATTCTTCTTTTGCAGCCCTCGCAATATTGCGCTGTTCCATTGCTTTCTTCATCGCATCCTTAGTAATGCAGTTCGGATCCAGGTCCATTTCAAAAGGCCTCTTTGCCCTCCTTATAACTTTTATCACAGGAGTTTTGCAGTGTTCGCACACCCTTCCCGTAGGTTCTATTTTTGCATTCTGCGGCAATGAATAGGTATTGGTGCATTTTGGGTAGTTTGAGCAAGCTACAAACTGTTTCCCGAATCTTGACTTTCTTATTATCAGGTTGCCGCCATCTTTAGGGCATATGCCCAGTATTGTAGTCTGAGTGAAACTCACCTTCATCTCCTTGCCTATTTCATTTTTGTTCTTATCGAATATGCCAAGCGCTTCAACAAGCATTGCTTTACCTTCAGATATTACTTCCTGTTCAGTCTTTTTCCCTTTGCTTATGAGCTCCATATCGTCTTCAAGCTTCCTTGTCGTCGTTTCGTCTATTATCATATTGCAGTTATGTGATAGCGCATTATACACAGAAAGACCGAACGTAGTTACCTTTATGCTCGCGCCTTCTATATAATTCCTTTTGAATAGCGTATCTATAATGTTCGCCCTTGTGGCCTTTGTGCCGAGCCCGCGCTTCTCCAGTTCCGATATCACGCCAGCCTTGGTGTATCTTCGAGGAGGTTGCGTTTCAAGCGGCTTTAATTCTATTGCCTCTGCCTTTAATGATTCGCCTTTCATAAATTCAGGCAGTGTCTTGTCTTCCAGCCTTGCATATTTATAATAGTCGAGCCAGCCGCTTTCCATTATATGCATGCCAGATGCAGAGTACTTTTCCGCGCCTGCCAATACACTGACCTTCATCCTTGACATTTTTGCATCGGGCGCAAAGCATGAAAGGAACCTTCGCGTTATCAGATCATATAGCCTTGCCTCTTGCTGCGAAAGCGCCTTCGGCGTTTCGCCAGTAGGGAATATGGATGGATGAGCTTCGTCGTCCTTTTTGCCTTCGGCAGGTTTGAACCTGCGTTCCCTGAGGAGCAGCGATGCAATGTCTTTGTAATCAGGATTCCTTGATATGTCTTCTATGATCTTCGGAAGGCCAAGTGACTGAGGTAGCTTCTGCGACGATGTCCTTGGATATGAGATGTATGATCTTTCATAAAGCGCTTGGGCAAGTGAAAGCGTAAGAGACGGGTCCATGTGCAGCGCGCGGCTTGCTTCCAGCTGCAGGGTGGTCAAATCGAATGGAGGAGGAGGGCGCTTGTATTCTTCGTTTACCTCTATATCGCCCACACGCATTTTATCCTTGTTCCGTTCGGTTTCAGCATAGGCATTGTCCGCCAATTCTTTCTCAAACATGTCGCCTCTTGAATTTGCGAATTCGGTCCCTTTTAGCATTGCATTAACCCTCCAGAAAGGCCTTGGCTTGAATTCGCTTATCTCGATTTCGCGCTTGGAGAGCATGGCCAATGTGGGGCCCTGCACTCTTCCGATGCTTAACGGGGCCCTTGCAACGGAATAGCCTATAGCGGACGTCAGAGCCCTGCTAAAATTTATGCCCCATAGCCAATCAAGTTTGTGCCTTGTCTCTCCGGCGTAAAAATTATTGAGGTCCAACGGCATCAGAGATGCATATGATTCCTGCAGATCCTTTGCAGTAGTAGTAGAATATTTCATCCTCAACGATGTTTTGGCCAGGTCCTTTACGCTCTTCTTTGTCAGCTCTTTTATTATATTCGTGCCTATCACTGTGCCTTCTATATCAAAATCGCATGCATTTATGAAAGAGTCACAGTTCTTTGATACTTCTATAAGCATATCCAAGTATTCTTTAGTATAAAGCGCATTTTTGCCAACAGAATATGAAGGAGCCCAATCTATCTCAAAAACAGGATATTTGTACTCCTTACTGGTCTGTTTCAACGTAAATAGATGGCCCACGGCAGCAGCGACGTACAATTTTTTGCCGCCCTTTTCAAAGGTGTAATAGCTCGCGCGGCCCTTTGACACCTTTTTTTGTTTCCCGTCGCCCAATGAA